>NZ_JBYBLQ010000008.1:0-209048 GCF_059337855.1 Stenotrophomonas maltophilia complex sp. Om-AH-Sm3
TCCCTGGGGGCTTGGCCGCGGCATCCATGCCGCGGACACCCCCGCGCCACCTACCCGACCGGCCCCTGACAGTTTCCTGCGCGTGCCAGCCACGGAAGAGAATCAAAAGATCAAAAGCAAAGGCAGGCTCTCGTTGTAGCGCCGAGCCCACGCTCGGCCGCTGTACGCGAAGCTTCTGAGCCGAGCACGGTTCGGCTCTACAAGAACAATTCGATCATTTCCACGCTATCCACGCACGGCGTGGATCTACCGGCAGATCGCGATGATCTGTCTAAGGCGGGGTGGGTCCGGTTGCGGGGGCGTGAGCCGCATGGATGCGGCGACCGAGCTTACATGGGTGAGGGCACTTTGCTTGCGAAGCATTGCTTCGCAAGCGCCCGAACGCACAGCCGCCAGCGGCTGGGCCGGGCCCCGGAGGGGGACTTGCAGCGCCCCCCGCAACCGGACCCACCCCGCCATCCCACGGATACCCAGCTGTTGCTGTTGCTTCGGCTGTTGCTTTGGCCTCCGCAGGTGCAGGGCGCAGCCCTGCATCGCCCCCCCTACTTCTTCAGGAAGTTGTCCACCAGCAGATGCTTCACGTCATCGAAGCGACCGTTCAACACTGCCTTGGCCGCATACAGCGCCGTGCCGGCGACCTGCTTGGCCTCGATCTGTGGTGGCATCACCAGCTCGGCGCGGCTGGTGTGCACATCCAGCAATGCCGGGCCGCGCTGCGACAGGAAATCCTGCACCGCTTCCTCCAGATCCTCGCTGCGGGTGACCGTGCGGCCATGGAAGCCGATCACTTCGGCCAGTCGGCCGAAGTCCGGGTTCTTCAGGTCGGTGTAGTTATCCAGAAGGCCTTCCACCTTCTGCTCCAGCTCGACGAAGTTCAGCGAGCCGTTGTTGAACACCACCACCTTGATCGGCAGATTCTCCTGTACCGCGGTCAACAGGTCGCCCAGCAGCATTGCCAGCCCACCATCGCCGGACAGTGAAATCACCTGCCGGCCGGGGAAGGCCTTCTGCAGTCCCAGCGCCTGCGGCATCGCGTTGGCCATCGTGCCGTGCAGCAGGCTGGTCAGCGTGCGGCGGCGGCCGTTCACGCGGATATGGCGCAGCACCCACACCATCGGCGAGCCGCCGTCGGCGGTGAACAGTGCATCCTCGGTAGCGTGCTTCGAGAGCAGCGCGGTCAGGTGCTGCGGATGGATCAATTCGCCTTCGCCCGGCTGCTCTTCCTGTTCGCGCTTCTTCAGCGCCTTGTCGCGATGCTCGATGCACTCGTCCAGGAAACTGCCGTCCTCGCGCGGCGGCAGCATCGGCAGCAATGCATCCAGCGTCGGTGCGATATCGCCGACCACGCCGAGGTTCACCGGGTGGCGGCGGCCAAGGTGGCTGCCATCGCGGTCGACCTGGATGATGGTGGCCTTGTCCGGGTAGAACTGGCCCCAGGCGAAGTCGGCGCCGAGCAGCAGCAGCGTGTCGCACTCCATCAGCGTGTGGAAGCCGGACTCGATGCCGAAGATGCCGGTCATGCCCATGTTGTACGGGTTGTCCGGCTCGACGAAATCCTTCGCGCGCGAGGTATGCGCGATCGGGGCCTGCAAGCGCCGGGCCAGCTCCAGCAGCTGCGCGTGCGCACCCTGGCAACCGGCACCGGCGTAGATGCCGATGCGCTTGCCCTGCCCCAGCAGCTCGGCGATGCGCTGCAGCTCGGCGTCGGAGGGGCGCAGTACCGGCTGGGTGTAATGCACCGAGAACGGCACGTCGTGCTTCACCTCGGCCTGGCTGATATCGGCCGGCAGGATCACCACCGCCACGCCACGGCGGCTGATCGCGGCCTGGCAGGCCAGGGCCACCACGCGTCGCGCCTGCTCCGGGCTGTGCACCTGCTCGCAGAACACCGTGCAGCTGCCATAGACCGCCTTGAAATCCACTTCCTGCGGGAATTCCATGCCCAGCTCGCTGGTCACCACCTGGCTGGCGATCAGCACCATCGGCGCACGGTTGCGGTTGCTCTCGAACACGCCGTTGATGAAGTGCAGGCCACCGGGACCACAGGAACCCGCGCAGGCGGTCAACTCGCCGCTCACCAGCGAATCGGCGCCGGCAGCGAACGCTGCCACTTCTTCATGGCGCACGTGCACCCAGGCGATCTCGCTGCCATGCATCGCATCGGTCACATGGTTGAGCGTATCGCCCACGATGCCGTAGCAACGGCGGACACCGGCCTGCTGCAGGGCGTCCACCACGATTTCGGCTACGCGCTTGCTCATCGGATACATCCTCGAACGGGGGAACGTCCGAGGCTAGACCCGATGAAGTGATGCCTACGTGGGCAAGTTGCCCATCGCCTCAATGTGCAGACTGCGGGTAGACCTCTCGTCAATCATTGACGTTGATCCAACCCTCCACTGCACCGCTTTTCGGGTTGCGGTAGCGCAGCTTCACCCAGCCGTCCTGTTCATCCAGCAGTTCCACGCGATCCCCCTGCACCAGGTAACGCTTGGTGCTGGACGCGCCGGGTCGATCGAACAGGAACAGGCGCGCGGGTACCACGGTGGCAGTCAACGCAACCAGCGGGCTGCCGTTGTCGGGCACAGCCAGTCCGTCATTGATGGCTTGCTCTTCAATCTCTGCGGTCGCCGAGTAGCCGGTCCAAACGGCTAGCGGGCCACCAAACCGCGTCGTCTCCAAGCTCAGCACTTCTCCGTCCAACCTGGGCAACGCAAGCATACGCTCGGAGCGATAAAGGTACAGAACTCCGTTGGAAGGACGGTATACATCAACACGCCAAATCGCACTTCGGCAGCTACTACGGAGCATCTGATTCTTGGAATCCAGTTCGATCCGGCCGAACTCCCCGCAACTTCGCCTGGCTTTGCGGATGACGGGCAGTGTCATGAACCTGCCAAGTTTCCGATCAAATTTATAGACGAGTGTCGAAAAATTGACCATTCCAACGGGTATCTGCACTACCAGATCAAGCTGACCGTCAAAGTCCACATCCAACGCCATCAGCTTTGTTTCAGATTCTGGCGACTCCGATGGGGCGCGTGGCAGCTGCTGTGTCGCGCCAGAGGGGAGTTGGACCTGGATGCTCCCGTCACGTTGATGGGAGACCGTCACCGGTGTTGCTGGCGCTACCTCGAACGATAGCTGCGCTTGTTCCCCGATTGGCTTCGACCAGGCAGTACCCGGCTGAAACAACCCAATCTGGAGAAGAATCAGCGAAGTCAGCGCAACAACCGACCGCAGGCTCCCTCTCTCAAGCAACCACTTCAGTCGCGGCGGGAAGCCGATCCCCATTGTCATTGGAATGCCCGTGCAGAAACTGGCTTTTCAGCCGGCACCACGATCATGTGGCGGAGTGCCCGGTGACTCCATGCAAGAAATCCGAAATTGCTTCCGGGACCGAGGGAACTCCAGTCCTGCAAGCGAGAAACACACCAGGCAGCAGTCGCCCGGACATCCGGGCGTCTGATCGCTGTCAGTTCCGATCAATCAATTGTTGACGTTGATCCAGCCCAGCACGTCGCCGTGCTTCGGGCTGCGATAGCGCAGCTTCACCCAGCCGTTCTGTTCATCCAGCAGTTCCACCCGATCGCCCTGCACCAGGTAACGCTTGGTGCTGGACGCACCAGGCCGGTCGAACAGGAACAGCCGCGCGGGTACCACGGTGGCCTGCTGGCCGCGCAACGGTCCATCCGGCGGCGCGCCCAGGCCATCGGCAATGGCACTTTCCAGCACACGGCCAGCGGGATCATAGGTGCGCCAGACGGCCAGCGGACCCTGCTCGTCGGTCTGCTCCCACTGCAGCGCGGCGTTTACCGTATCGCCCAGCATCAGCACGCTCTCGGCGCGGTACAGATAGAGTGTCGCGCCTGCAAAGCGATACTGGTCGGTGTACCACATCGGGCCGCTGCGGCAGCTGCTGGTCAGGGTGCGGCTCAGGTGGTCGACCATCAGGCCCATCAGCTCGCCGCAGCTCTCCCTGCCGTGGGTTGCAGCCCGCAGCGCGCGGAACCCGGCACTGGCGGGATCGAACCGGTACACCGCCACCGCTTCGTTGACCATGCCGACCGGGGCGCGTGCGACCAGTTCCGGGTAACCATCGGAATCGACATCTTCGAGCGACCATCGCGAAGTGCCGTCGGCATCCGCCGCGCCGGCCAGCGTCTGCCGCTTGCCCGACGGTGACAGCTGCACGGCAATGCTGCCGTCCTGCAGGGGATCGGCCTGTGCCTGCACGTGCGCGGCCACCTGGAAGCGCAAGGTTTCGCCGTCGTCCCCACCGGCGTGCGCCGTCGGTGCCAGCGTGCCGGCCAACACCAGGCCCAGCAGGCATTCCCTGTAGTTCATCATTGCTCCCTGCGGCACCGCAGCGGCACCTTCAACTCAGAACGATACCTCGACCGGCTGCCGCGACCACAGCACCGACTGATGCCTGGTCTGCTGCTTCCACGCCAGGCGGATCGCTTCGATATCGGCGCGGCGCTGCGGGGTGTCCTCATGCAGCACCACCAGCACCTTGGTGCGCAGGCGGTTGGGCGCGGCATCGCCGCGGAACAGCCACTGGCCATAGGCATCGAACACGGTCAGGCCATCCGGGAAGCGCGGGGTCACTTCCTTGTCCAGGAAGGTGCGCCACTGCGCGTCGCTGATGGTGTCGGCCTGCGGGCGGTTGCCGGCGCCCTGCTCCTCGCCCACGCCGAAGTACAGCTCGCTGCGCACCCAGCCGTGCGCGGAAGACGGGCGCGCGGCGTCGCCCTTCAGTTCGGCGGTAGTGGCCGTGGCATAGGCGCTGGGCGCCTGCGATGAGAGGCTGGCGCAGCCGCTGGTGGCCAACAGCACGGCGAAGACGAGGCCAAGGTGTTTCATCGGTACAGCTCCGGGGAAGGGGGACAAGGCGAGCCGGCAGCGTACAGCGCCACCGGCCCGGCGTGCTGATGCCAACCGGGCATCAGCTCATGCCGGACCGGCAGGGGCTTGCATCCGCGCCGGTCATCACGCGAAGATAATATATCGCTTCATCCGGATGGATGTAAGTGAAACTATCTCCCCTTCCCCCGTCGTCGTTGTTGCTGGAGCCCCCATGTCCGCCCGCCTGCCCGCGTCGCCGCTCGGCCTCGCCATCGCCCTCGCGCTTTCCTCCGCCGCCGCCCCGGCCCTGGCCCAGGACGCCACCAACCTGGATACGGTGATCGTCACCGGCACCCGTGCCGCCGACCGCACCGTGCTCGAATCCACCTCGCCGGTGGATGTGCTCACCGCCGAGGACATCCGCAAGGCGGGCGTGGTCAACGGTGAGCTGGGCAGCGCGCTGCAGGCGCTGCTGCCGTCGTTCAACTTCCCGCGCCAGTCCAACTCCGGTGGCGCCGACCATGTGCGCGCCGCGCAGTTGCGTGGCCTGTCGCCGGACCAGGTGCTGGTGCTGGTCAACGGCAAGCGCCGCCACCACACCGCGCTGGTCAACACCGACAGCAAGATCGGCAAGGGCACCACCCCGGTCGATTTCAATTCGATTCCGGTCAGCGCGATCAAGCGCATTGAAGTGCTGCGCGATGGCGCCGGGGCGCTGTACGGCTCGGACGCCGTGGCCGGCGTGATCAACGTGATCCTCGACAACGGCGGTGACGGCGGCGAGATCGAGGCGAGCTACGGTGCCAACCACACCGACCTCAAGCCGATCGGCCGCACCCTCACCGATGGCCAGACCGGCAACCTCAGCGCCAAGGTCGGCACCTCGCTGGGCGAAGACGGCGGCTTCCTGCGCGTCGGCCTGGAATACAAGCACCGCAACGGTACCAACCGCGCCGGCTTCGACCAGATTCCGCCGTGGGACCAGACTCCGGGCAACCTGGTGCTGCAGGGCAAGCGCAACTATGTGCTGGGCGATGGCAAGAGCAAGGACATCAACCTGTGGCTGAACACCGAGATTCCGGTCGGCCAGACCTCGACGTTCTACGCGTTCGGCACCTTCAACCAGCGCGACACCGAAGGCGCGAACTACTTCCGCTATCCCGATGGCGATGCCAACTGGAAGCAGGTCTATCCGAACGGCTACCGGCCGATCTCCGAAGGTGAGAACCGCGACGTGCAGGCCGTGGCCGGCGTGCGCGGGCAGTGGGGCGAATGGAGCTACGACGGCAGCCTGGATTACGGCCAGAACGACTTCACCTACCGCCTGCGTGATTCGCTCAACGCGTCGCTGGGCCCGACCAGCCCGACCCGCTTCAAGACCGCCGATTACCAGTACGCACAGACGGTGGGCAATCTCGATCTGAGCCGCGTGTTCACCCAGAGCGACAGCATCAGCCACACGCTGGGCCTGGGCGTGGAAGCACGCCATGAGCGCTACCAGACCCGCCCCGGCGACCCGGCCAGCTATGCGGCCGGCCCGTACACCGACCGCCCGACCGGTTCACAGGCCGGTGGTGGCCTGACCCCGCAGGATGCAGCCACCCTGTCGCGTGATGTGGCCAGCGCCTATGCCAGCCTGTCCAGCCAGTTCGGCGAAAAGTTCTCCACCGATCTGGCCGCGCGCTACGAGCACAACGACGACTTCGGCGGCGAACTGACCGGCAAGCTCGGCCTGCGCTATGAGTTCACCCCGGCGTTCGCGCTGCGCGGCGCGATCTCCAACAACTTCCGCGCGCCGTCGCTGGCACAGATCGGCTACGAGTCCACCTCCACCGGCTACAACGCAGGTGGCCAGCTGGTGCAGGGCCGCCTGCTGTCAGTCAACAATCCGATCGCACGCGGCCTGGGGGCGCAGAACCTGAAACCAGAGAAATCGCTGAACACCTCGCTCGGTTTCACCAGCCGCATCGGCGAGCATTTCGACCTGTCGCTGGACTTCTTCCAGATCGACATCGATGACCGCATCGCGCTGTCGGAGAGCATCACCGGCGATGCGCTGACCGACTACGTGGCCGCCAACTACGGCGTCAGCGGCCTGCAGAGCGCCAGCTTCTTCGTCAACGCCGCCGACACCCGCACCCGTGGCGCCGAGCTGGTGAGCAACTGGCGCCAGTCGCTGGGCGATGGCCAGCTGCTGCTGACCGGCACCTATGCGTATACCAAGACCACGCTGAAGAACGTGCTGGCCACCCCGGCCCAGCTGCGCGCGCTGAATCCGGACTACGTGCTGTTCGGCATCGAAGAGACCAACACGCTGACCGACGCCACGCCGCGCACGCGTGGCAGTTTCTCGGCCGCATGGAGCAACGACCACTGGTCGCTGAGCACCCGCGTGAACCGTTATGGCAGCGCCACCCGTGTGTTCAACTTCGGAGACGGCTACATCCCGCGCCAGACCTACCAGGCCGAGTGGCAGCTGGATGCGGAAGTCGAATACCGCATCACCCCGCAGTGGAGCGTGGCCATCGGCGGGCAGAACCTGACCGACAACTATCCGGATCGATCCAACAGCGATATCCACTACTTCGGCAACCTGCCGTACGACGTGCTGTCGCCGATCGGCAGCAACGGTGCGTACTACTACGGCCGCGTCCGCTATACGTTCTGATTGCATTGGACCAATCACTCCCGGTGGGTGCGGACCGCTGGTCCGCACTGCCTGGGTTCCATGCAAGCCTCCCCTTCGTGCCGACCAACGGTCGGCACCCACCGGAGGTGATCGCTCTGGGTGGGTGCCGACCGTTGGCCGGCACTAGCCCGATCCGTAGCCTGCCCTCGACCCCACGTACACGCCCGCGCTGGCAAGCTGGGCTTCATGGCTGAACCGCTACCCCTGCGTCCGCCGCCGCCATTGCTGGATGACGCCTGCGCGTTGTTCCTTGATGTCGACGGCACCCTGATCGAATTCGCTGCACGCCCGGATGCCGTGCAGCTGCTGCCGGATGTGCGCGAAGCCATCGGCCGCATCAGCGACCGCCTGGAAGGTGCCGTGGCACTGATCAGTGGTCGCCCGCTCGAACAGCTGGATCAACTGTTCGCTCCGCTGCAACTGCCTGCTGCTGGCCTGCATGGCCATGAACTGCGTGGGCAGGATGGTCGCGTACTGCGCGACGAACACGATGACGACACCGCCGAATGGCTGCACGCACTGCACCAGCAGGCGATGCGCTTCGCCCACGGCCATCCCGGCGTGCTGGTGGAAGACAAGGGTGTCGGCCTGGCCCTGCACTGGCGCGGCGCGCCGCATGCAGCCAGGGACGTCCGCGCCTTCGCCGACCGCCACGTGCGGGGCCGTGCCAGCTACCGCCTGCAACCCGGCGACCATGTAGTCGAATTCGTGCCCGTCGGCACCGACAAGGGCCGTGCGGTGCTTCGGATGATGCAGTACCTGCCCTTCCGCGGTCGCCTGCCGGTGTTCCTCGGCGATGACCTGACCGATGAGTTCGGCTTCGATGCCGCCAACGGCCAGCATGGCTGGAGCGTGCTGGTGGGTGAACGTGAACCCAGCGCGGCGGTGTTCGCGCTGCCCGACATACGCAGCGTGCACGCCTGGCTGCGTGAGAATGCCTATTGACCCGGCCAACCCCCACGGCCGCAACCGAGATGTACCGCGTGATGACCCAACCCGATCTTGATCTGGGCGTGGTCGGCAACGGCAGCTTCGGCGCCCTGGTCGACAAACGTGCCCGCGTTGTCTGGAGCTGCCTGCCCACCTTCGACGGCGACCCTACCTTCTGCGCGCTGCTCGGCCCCAACCAGCAGACCGGTGGCGACTTCGCCATCGAGCTGGAAGACTTCGCCAGCAGCGAGCAGGAATACCTGACCAACACGGCGATCCTGCGCACCGTGCTGCGCGACGCGCACGGCGGCGAACTGGAAATCCTCGACTTCGCCCCGCGCTGGCGCCAGAACGACCGCTTTTACCGCCCGGTCAGCCTGATCCGCCAGGTGCGTCCGCTGGCCGGCAGCCCGCGCATCACCGTACGCGCACGCCCGCTGGCGGACTGGGGCGCGCGCGTTCCGGAATCCACCTGGGGCAGCAACCATGTGCGCTGGGTGCTGCCCGAACACGTGCTGCGGCTGACCACCGACGTGCCGGTGCGCTTCGTGCGCGACGGCCTGCCGTTCGTGCTCAACCATCCCATCCACCTGATCCTGGGCGTGGATGAATCGCTCAACCGTTCGATCAGCGGCTATGTGCAGGAGGCCTTCCAGCGTACCCGCGATTACTGGCGCGAATGGGTGCGCTACCTGTCCATTCCGCTGGAATGGCAGGACGCGGTGATCCGCAGTGCGATCACGCTGAAGCTGTGCCAGTACGAGGACAGCGGCGCGATCATCGCGGCGATGACCACCTCCATTCCTGAAGCCCCCGGCAGCGTGCGCAACTGGGACTACCGCTACTGCTGGCTGCGTGATGCGGCGTTCGTGGTGCGGGCGCTGAACCGCCTCGGCGCCACGCGCACGATGGAACAGTTCCTCGGCTACATCTTCAACCTGGCCACCACCGACGGCACGCTGCAGCCGCTGTACGGCATCGGCTTCGAAGCCAAGCTGGACGAAGATGAGGTCCCCAGCCTGTCCGGCTACCGCGGCATGGGCCCGGTACGGCGCGGCAATCTGGCCTGGGTGCAGCGCCAGCACGATGTCTACGGCAGCGTCGTGCTGGCGTCCACGCAGCTGTTCTTCGACCGGCGCCTGCAGGACCCAGGTGATGCGCACACCTTCGCCCGCCTCGAACCCCTCGGCGAGCAGGCCTTCGCCCTGCACGACGTACCCGATGCCGGCCTGTGGGAGTTCCGCGGCCGCACCGAGGTACACACCTACACCAGCGCGATGTGCTGGGCCGCCTGTGACCGCCTGTGCAAGATCGCCATACGGCTGAAGCGCGACGACCGCGCCCACTACTGGCGCACACGTGCCGACACCATCCACGCGCGCATCATGGCCGAATCCTGGAGCGAAGAGCTGGGCCACTTCACCGATACCTTCGGTGGCCATCGCCTGGACGCCTCGCTGCTGCTGCTGGCCGACATCGGCTTCATCGACGCGATGGACGCCCGCTTCATCGCCACCGTCGAAGCCATCGGCCGTGACCTCAAGCATGGCAATTCGCTGTACCGCTATGTCGCTCCGGATGACTTCGGTGAGCCGGAAACCAGCTTCACCATCTGCACGTTCTGGTACATCGATGCACTGGCGGCGATCGGGCGCCTGGACGAGGCGCGCGAGATGTTCGAACTGCTGCTGAAGCAGCGCAACCACCTGGGCCTGCTGTCGGAGGATCTGGCCTTCGACACCGGCGAGGCCTGGGGTAACTTCCCGCAGACCTATTCGCATGTCGGCCTGATCACCGCCGCGATGCGCCTGTCGCGGTCCTGGCAGGAGGCATCGTGAGTCGTCTGGTCGTGGTATCAAATCGTGTGGCCGTGCCCGGCGAGAACCGCGCAGGCGGCCTGGCGGTCGGCCTGCTGGCCGCCCTGAAGGAGCGCGGCGGGCTGTGGTTCGGCTGGAGCGGCAAGACCGTGAAGGAAGGCAGCGGCACGCTGCACCGGCAGAAGGATGGTGACATCGACTACGTCACCATGGACCTGAGCAAGCGCGAGGTCGATGGCTACTACAATGGTTTCGCCAACCGCACGTTGTGGCCATTGCTGCACTTCCGGCTGGACCTGGTCGACTACGACCGCGGCACCCGCGAGACCTACCACAAGGTCAATGCGCTGTTCGCCGACAAGCTCGCACCATTGCTGCGCGAGGACGACATCGTCTGGATCCACGACTACCACCTGATCCCGCTCGGCGCACTGCTGCGCGAGCGCGGCATCGGCTGCCGCATCGGCTTCTTCCTGCACATCCCGATGCCGTCGGCCGACCTGCTGCAGGCCATGCCCGACCACCTGCGGTTGTTCTCCGCGCTGTACGCCTACGACCTGGTCGGCTTCCAGACCCAGCGCGATGCCGATCGCTTCCAGACTTACCTGCGCCTGTTCGGTGGTGGCCGCGTGCTCGACAACGGTGAGCTGGAAGCACCCGGCGGGCGCCGATTCCGCGCGGCGGCCTTCCCCATCGGCATCGACACCGACCTGATCGCACGCCAGGCCGGCACCGCCGCGACCAAGGCCGCAGTGAAGAACCTGCGCAGCAGCCTGCGGGACCGCCAGCTGGCGATTGGCGTGGATCGCCTGGATTACTCCAAGGGCCTGCCCGAACGCTTCCTCGGCTTCGAACGCTACCTGCAGCGTCACCCCGACCAGCGCGGCTCGCTCACCTACCTGCAGATTGCGCCGGTCTCGCGCGGCGATGTCACCGAGTACCGGCAGCTGCGCAGCCAACTGGAACAGATCGCCGGCCACATCAACGGTGGCCACGCCGAGCCGGACTGGACGCCACTGCGCTACGTCAACCAGAACTTCACCCATGCCACGCTCACCGGCTTCTACCGAGCGGCGGCGGTCGGCCTGGTCACGCCGCTGCGCGATGGCATGAACCTGGTGGCCAAGGAATACGTGGCCTCGCAGGACCCGGAGGATCCCGGCGTGCTGGTGCTGTCACTGCTGGCCGGCGCCGCCGACGAACTGAAGCAGGCACTGCTGGTGAACCCGCACGACCTCGACGGCGTGGCCGACGCAATCGCCACCGCAGCGACGATGTCGCTGAGCAGGCGCAAGGAACGCTGGCACGCGATGATGGAACATCTGCGCACCTACGACATCAACCACTGGCGCCGCAGCTACCTCGACGCGCTGGAAGGCTGAAGAAAAAAGGGGACGGAGGGGATTAAGTCGTTTATGCACAAACGACCTAATCCCCTCCGTCCCCTTTTTCGTCAATCCAGGAACCGCGCGGCCTGTTCCGGTGCGGGTAGATGGCAGGTGTCATGCCGACCGAACCAGCGGTAGCGGTTGCGTGCCAGCGCGCGATACGCCGCATCACGCCAGCCGCGCCGCACGAGCCGCAGCACGCCGGCCAGGCGCCAGGCGCCGCCCAGCCCCGCAAGTACGCGCAGGATCGCATCGGTATCGGTCCAGGCACCCTGTGCGTCCAGCAGCAGGAACGACATCGGGTCCTGCGGATCCAGCCCGTGCGCGCGCAGCATCGCGCTGCCCTTCTGCCCCTGCATCGCTGCAAAGCGGTAGCGCCCCCTGCGGTCGAAACGCAGCAGGAACCGAACCCAGCGATTGCACAGTGCGCACACGCCATCGAACACGACCACCGCGCTGCCAGCCTCGGCGGCAGCGTCACTACGGTTCGAGCCAACCTTCATAGCGGATCAGGGCTCCGGCCCAGGGCAGCGTCACATCGACCAGGAAAGTGTAGCGCTCGCCCTGCCAGGCTTCACGGCAGCGCACACCGCCGAACCAACGCGTCGGCAGCGGCAGCAGCCCGAACGCCCAGACCCGACGCACCGACCAGTCGATACCACCGTCGCGGGCCTGCAGCGCGAACTCGAAGCGCACCGCGCCCAGCTGCTCGCGCAGATGCCCGTCGTGCGCCCACAGCCGCGACACCATTGGCCAGCGGCCGAACCGCCGCGCCCACTGCTCGCCCTGCCGATAGCGGCTGAACGCCACCTCGGTGGGCAGCGCGTCACCGTCCTGTGGCAACCGCGCCAACGCAGCCAGCAGCGGCACCAGCCAGTGCCGCCCCCTCACGATGCAGGCCTGCCCTGCGTAGCGGCAGGGCAACGGCGCGGCATGCAGCGCCTGCACCGGTCCTGCCAGGGTGGCAAAGGCCGGCCCCAGCACACGCGCGAACAGCGGCGGAGTCAGGGCGCGATCCAGGCCAGGGTCGCCATGCGCCCGGTGCGACGATCGCGCCGATGCGAATACAGGTCCGGGTCGGCCATCGTCGACACCGTGCCGCCATACACCTGTGCCGGGTCCATCCCCGCAGACTGCAGGCGCTGCCGCGCCAGCGCGAACAGGTCCACTTTCCAGTGTCCGGGACGGGTCGCGACGAACGCCCGCTCAGCAGCGGGATCATGGCCGACGAAGGCGTGATAGACCTCCTCGCCGATCTCATAGTCGGACGGCCCGGCGGCCGGGCCCAACCAGGCCCGCAGCTGCGCCGGCGGCGTCTGCAGGGCGGCCACCGTGGCCTCCAGCATGCCGTCGGCCAGCCCCCGCCAGCCGGCATGGGCCGCGCCCACCTCGCTGCCGTCCGCGGCGGCGAACACCACCGGCAGGCAGTCGGCGGTCAGGATCGCCAGCACCACGCCCGGCACCGAGGTTACCGCCGCGTCGGCCACCGGCTCGCTCGCGCCGGGCGCCGGCGGTGCATCGAAGCGCAGCACGGTGCTGCTGTGCACCTGGCGCAGCCAGTGCGGTGCCGACGGCAGCGCCAGCCCCTGCTGCAGCAGCTGGCGGTTGTGCTCAACGTTGGCTGGGGTATCACCATCGGCCGCGTGCCGGTTGCCCAGGTTGAACTGCGCGAACGGCGCCGGCGAGATGCCCGCACCGTGCCGGCGCGTGGTCAGCGCATGGACGCCTGCGGGCGCCGGCCAGTCGGCCTGCAGCAACGGCAGCGCGGCCGCCATCACCAGCGGTCCCGCTCGCGGGCGGCGAAGGCTTCGCTGTCTTCGCGCAGCACCTTCAGCAGGTGCAGCATGTCCTCCGGCACCGGCGCGGTGTTGCGCACCGGTTCACCGGTGATCGGGTGCATGAACTCCAGGGTCTCGGCGTGCAGGGCCTGGCGCTTGAAGCCGCGCAGCGCGGCCACCAGCTCGTCGCTGGCGCCCTTGGGCAGCTTCAGCGCGCCGCCATACAGCGGGTCGCCGATGATCGGATGGCGCACGTGCGCCATGTGCACGCGGATCTGGTGGGTACGGCCGGTTTCCAGGCGGCACTCCAGCGCGGTGTGTGCCCGGAAGCGCTCGCGCAGGCGGTAGTGGGTCACCGCTTCCTTGCCGTCCTCACGCACCGCCATCTTCAGGCGGTCGCGCGGGTGGCGGTCGATCGGGGCATCGGCAGTACCACCGGCCACCAGTGCGCCCATCACGATGGCCAGGTACTGACGGTGCACGTCACGTGCCGCCAGCTGCTCGACCAGCGCGGTCTGCGCTTCCAGGGTCTTGGCCACCACCATCACGCCGCTGGTGTCCTTGTCCAGGCGGTGCACGATGCCGGCGCGCGGCAGCACCGCCACCGACGGATCGCGGAACAGCAGCGCGTTGACCAGGGTGCCGCTGTGGTTGCCGGCACCCGGATGGACCACCAGGCCGACCGGCTTGTTGATCACCAGCAGGTGCTCGTCCTCGAACAGCACGTCCAGCGGGATGTCCTCCGGCTGGGCATCGGTCTGGGTTTCCAGCACCGCGTTGAGGGTCACCACCTCGCCGCCGCGCAGCGGATCGCGCGGGCGCACCTGGGCACCGTCCAGCAGGACCTCCCCGGCCTTGATCCACTCGGTCAACCGCGAGCGCGAGTATTCGGGGAACAGTTCGGCCACGACCGCGTCGAAACGGCGGCCGGCGGCGGTGTCGGGGACGATGGCCTGGCGGGCCGATTCAGAGGGTTGTTCAGACATGGCAGGGGGCATTCTTTGAAATTTTGGGGTCCCGGCGGCCGGTTTCAGTCGCTGGACAGGACACTAGGCTATCATCGACCCTTCGTATTCCAGCCGCGTCCCGCCTCGACCCCATGATCCGACGCTCCGCCATGCTCTCCGCGCCCGTCCGCCTCACCGCCCTGCTGCTGGTGCTGGTCATCGCCGCAACCGGCTGCCATCGCGGCGCCAAGAAGGGTGATCGCCCCGATGAAGGCGTGCCGGTCGAACAGCTGTACGAGAAAAGCCACAAGCTGATGCAGGGCGGCAACTGGAGCGGCGCCGAAGCCAGCTTCCGCCGTCTGGTGGCCCAGTATCCGTACGGTCCGTACACCGAGCAGGCGATGATCGAAACCGCCTACGCGCAGTACAAGGCCGGCAAGCACGATGACGCGGTGTCCAGCATCGACCGCTTCATCCGTACCTACCCGACCCACCGCAACATTGCCTATCTGTACTACCTGCGCGGCCTGGCCAACTCCAACCGCAGTACGGTTTTCCTGCGCCGCGTATGGTCGCTGGATGCCAGCCGCCGCGACCTGTCCACGCCGCACCAGGCGTACTCGGACTTCAACATCGTGGTTGATCGTTACCCGAACAGCCGTTACGCCGCCGATGCGCGCCAGCGCATGCTGGAGCTGCGTGACGTGTTCGCCCAGCACGAGCTGGACAACGCGCTGTACTACATGCGCCGCGGCGCCTGGGTGTCAGCCGTGGGCCGCGCCAACTACCTGCTGGAAACCTACCCGCAGAGCGCCTTCCAGTACGACGCCGTGGCCGTGCTGGCCGATTCCTACACCCACCTGGGCAACAAGACCCTGGCCGACGACGCCCGCCGCGTCCTGCAGCTGAACCAGCCGGACCACCCGTGGCTGGAAGGCAAGTGGCCGAAGTACCCGTGGATGATCCGCAAGCTGAACCCGTTCGCCGGCGAGAAGTCCGCCAGCACCGGCCAGCGCAACGCGCGACTGGAAAAGAAGTAAGCGAGGGCCCCGAAAGGGGCCCTTCTTCTTTGTAGAGTCAAGCCATGCTCGACTGCTTTCCTCGTCCGCCTCCCCGCGCCGGGGCCGGCACCTAGGAATGCTACGAATCCACGGCGGATGCGACGCCGGTCGCAGCCTGCCCGGGCACGGCCATCCACACTGCAGCGCCACGGCCACACCGGCCATCACGGAGCGCCCCATGGCCCGTCTGCCCTGCTGCAGTATCCGCCCTCTGTCCTGCCTCCTCGCCATCGCGCTGCTGGCGCTGACCTCGGCGCCGCCGGCCGCCGCACAGGACGCAGCGGGCGATCTGCTGTCCGCAGCCCCCTATCGCGCCACCTGGGTGCCGTCCCAGGCCGCCCAAGCCTACAAACTGCACTACCGCACCCCTGACCACCGCGGGCAGCTGGCCGAAGGCACCGGCCTGCTGTACCTGCCCGCCGGCACGCCGCCCATCGGCGGTTGGCCGGTGGTGTCGTGGGCGCATGGCACCCAGGGCATTGCGGATCGTTGTGCGCCCTCGGTCTCCGGCCCCTACCAACCCGAACGCGACGGGCGCTTTCTCGATCGGTTCCTGGCACAGGGCTATGCAGTGGTCGCCGCGGATTACCAGGGCCTCGGAAGCTCAGGCGACCATGCCTATCTGCATGTGCGCACTGCCGCGCGCAACGCCATCGACATGATCAAGGCCAGCCGCCAGTACCTCGGCAACGGGACGCTGTCGCCGCGCTGGGTCTCGGTCGGCCATTCGCAGGGCGGTGCCGCCGCGCTCACGGCGGGCCACATCGCCCCCACCTATGGCGGACCGTCGCTGCAGTACCGCGGCAGCTTCACCACCGGCACGCCCACCGCAGTCGAACTGACCGCGCTGGTGATGAAGCCGGACAACCGCACCGCCAATCCGGGCGCGCTCAACGCGTATCACGCGTATCTGCTCGATGGCCTGCTGCAGGTCGCGCCGCAGATCGACCGCGTCCTCAGCGATGAAGGCCGCGCGCGGGTGGCGGTGGCACGCGAGCAGTGCCTGGGCGAACTGGCCACCACGCTGGACGGCGCCGACACCGGCAGCATGTTCACTGCGCCGCTGGCCAGCGTGCCGGGCATCTGGGCGGTGCTGTACGACTATCTCGGCGTACCGCGCCGCGGCTTCAGCCAACCGCTGATGCTGGGCCATGGCAGCCAGGACCGCGATGTGCCCTACCTGACCACCCTGCTGTACGCCGCTGGCCTGGCCCTGCGAGGCGAGCCGGTCGCGTTCCGGCGCTACCCCGTCGACCACCGGGGCACGCTGGACGCAGCGGCGGCCGATGGCCTGCGGTTCGTACGTGCGCGACTGGGGGACGATCCCTTCAACGACGCTGCGGAAACCGCCGGTCTCGAACAGTTGCTCGACGGAGTCCGGTAGATCCACGCCAAGCGTGGATGATCTTCGACCATCGTGCGGACCAAGCTCCGCACCCACCGGGGAGGGGCCAACGGGTTGCCGGCCAGCGGCCGGCACGACCCGCCAAGCGCTGCCTCAGCCCTTGTAGCCGTTACTGATCGGGTAGCGCCGCTCGCGGCCGAACGCGCGGCGCGAGACCTTCGGCCCCGGCGCGGCCTGGTGCCGCTTCCACTCGCTGATGCGCACCAGGCGCAGCACGCGGTCGACCACGGCTGCGTCGTAGCCGGCGGCCACGATCTCGCCGCGCGACTGCTCCTGGTCGATGTAGCGGTAGAGGATGCCGTCCAGCACGTCATAGGCCGGCAACGAGTCCTGGTCCAGCTGGTTCTCGCGCAGCTCGGCCGACGGCGGGCGACTGATCACCGCCGGCGGGATCACCGGTGCGCCGCCCACGGTATTGCGCCACTTGGACAGGCCGAACACTTCGGTCTTGTACAGGTCCTTCAGTGGCGCATAGCCACCGCACATGTCGCCGTAGATGGTGGCGTAGCCGACCGCGTACTCGCTCTTGTTGCCGGTGGTCAGCAGCAGGCCACCGAACTTGTTGGCCAGCGCCATCAGGATCACGCCGCGGCTACGCGACTGCAGGTTCTCTTCGGTCACGTCCGGCGCGGTGCCTTCGAACATCGGCGCCAGCGATTCCATCAGGCCCTTGAACGCCGGCTCGATCGACACAGCCTCAAGCTTCACCCCCAGCGCCCGGCACTGCTCGGCGGCCAGGTCGTTGGACAGGCCGGCGGTGTAGCGCGAGGGCAGGCGCACGGCGGTCACGTTCTCCGCGCCCATCGCATCCACGGCCAATGCCAGCACCAGGGCCGAGTCGATGCCACCGGAAAGACCCAGCCACACCTTCCTGAAGCCGTTCTTGCGGCAATAGTCCTGGATGCCACGGGTCACCGCGCGCCAGGCCAGCGCGTCCATGCTCTCGTCGCCGTCGTCCATCCACACATGCGGCATGAAGCGGCGGGTCTCACCGTCATACTCCACCACCAGCCACTGGTCGACGAAGGCAGCAGCGGCCGGGTGCACCGTGCCATCACCATCCGCCACCACC
The DNA here is from genome assembly GCF_059337855.1 of Stenotrophomonas maltophilia complex sp. Om-AH-Sm3. NCBI lineage: Bacteria > Pseudomonadati > Pseudomonadota > Gammaproteobacteria > Lysobacterales > Lysobacteraceae > Stenotrophomonas > Stenotrophomonas maltophilia complex sp. Om-AH-Sm3. The sequence continues at coordinate 17,936 of NZ_JBYBLQ010000008.1, forward strand.
GAAGCACCGTCGAACACCAGCGCATCCTGGCCGCCCACCACGTTGAGGTAAGCGATGGCCACCCCGCTCTCGCGGGTACGCGCGGCCAGCACGGCGTCGCGCTGCGCGTGCTTGCCACGCTCGTAGGGCGAAGCATTCGGCACCACCACCAGCTGCGCACCCGCGCGCGTGGTGTCGGCCAGCGGCTCGGCGAACCACAGGTCCTCGCAGATCAGCAGGCCGACCGGAATGCCATTGACCTCGAACACGCAGCTGCCACCATCCGGATCGACGTCGAAGTAGCGGCGCTCGTCGAAGACCGCGTAGTTGGGCAGTTCGCGCTTGCGGTAGGTCTGCTCGACCAGGCCGTCACGCAGTACGCTGGCAGCGTTGTAGACCACCGCGCCAGCCGCCTGCGGCCAGCCGACCACGGCGGTGATGCCACGGCAGGCGGTGGCGATGCGGGTCATCGCCTGCTCGCACTCGTACAGGAAACCCGGGCGCAGCAGCAGGTCCTCCGGCGGGTAGCCGCTCACCGCCAGCTCGGGGAACATCACCAGCTCGGCGCCGTACTCATCGCGCGCCTGGCCGATCATCTCGATGATGCGCTCGGTGTTGCCGGCGACGTCGCCGACTGGGAAGTCGAACTGCGCCATCGCGATGCGGATCGAAGCCATGGGAATCCAGCCTGTGGTTGCAATGCTTCCATTGTAACGCCGGGGTCAGACCCCTTTTGCATGGCAAAAGGGGTCTGACCGCACGCCAGACGCAGAAAGGCCGCCCAAAGGCGGCCCTTCTGTTTCAGGCAGCCGGCCAGCGGCCGGCTCTACAGCATCGTCTGCGCGAGGCAGCCGATCTTATTTCACCAGCTTGGCGATGGCAGCGCCCAGGTCGCCCGGCGAACGGACGGTGACCACGCCAGCGGCTTCCATCGCGGCGAACTTGCCTTCCGCGGTGCCCTTGCCGCCCGAGGCGATCGCGCCCGCGTGGCCCATGCGCTTGCCGGCCGGAGCCGACGCACCGGCGATGAAACCGACGACCGGCTTCTTCACGTGGTTCTTGATGTACTCGGCGCCGGCTTCTTCGGCGTCACCGCCGATCTCGCCGACCATGATGATGCCTTCGGTCTGCGGGTCTTCGTTGAACAGCTTCAGGCAGTCGACGAAGTTCAGGCCGTTGATCGGGTCACCGCCGATGCCGATGCAGGTGGACTGGCCCAGGCCGACTTCGGTGGTCTGCTTGACCGCTTCATAGGTCAGGGTGCCCGAACGCGACACGATGCCGATCTTGCCCGGCTTGTGGATGTGGCCCGGCATGATGCCGATCTTGCACTCGCCCGGCGTGATGACGCCCGGGCAGTTCGGCCCGATCAGCACGGTGTCCGGGTAGGAACGGGTCAGCACGTTCTTCACGCGCAGCATGTCCAGCACCGGGATACCTTCGGTGATGCAGACGATGACCTTGATGCCGGCAGCCGCAGCTTCCAGGATCGCGTCGGCCGCGAACGGCGGCGGCACGTAGATGACCGAAGCGTTGGCGCCGGTGCTCTGCACGGCGTCGGCAACGGTGTTGAAGACCGGCAGGTCGATGTGGGTGGTGCCCCCCTTGCCCGGGGTCACGCCGCCAACAACCTGGGTGCCGTACTCGATCATCTGAGTGGCGTGGAAGGTGCCCTGCTGGCCGGTGAAGCCCTGCACGATCACCTTGGTGTTCTTGTTAATCAAAACAGACATGGGAATTTCCTTCGGTGTCGTGGATCAGGCGGCGTTCTTGACCGCTTCAACGACCTTCTTGGCGCCGTCGTTGATGTTGTCAGCCGGGATGATGGCCATGCCGCTGTCACGCAGCAGCTGCTTGCCCTCTTCCACGTTGGTGCCTTCCAGGCGCACCACGACCGGAACCTTGACGCCCACTTCCTTCACGGCGGCGATGATGCCTTCGGCAATCATGTCGCAGCGGACGATGCCGCCGAAGATGTTGACGAAGATGCCTTCAACCTTGTCCGAGGACAGGATCAGCTTGAACGCTTCGATGACGCGCTGCTTGTTCGCACCGCCGCCCACGTCCAGGAAGTTCGCCGGCTCGCCGCCGTTGAGCTTGATGACGTCCATGGTGGCCATGGCCAGGCCGGCACCGTTCACCATGCAGCCGATGTTGCCGTCCATGGTGACGTAGTTGATGTCCAGCTCCGAAGCGGTCACTTCGGTTTCATCTTCCTGGGACTTGTCGCGCATCGCGACCAGTTCCTTGTGGCGGAAGTTGGCGTTGTCGTCGCTGTTGAACTTGCCGTCCAGCGCGTACAGGTTGCCATCGTCCAGGATCGCCAGCGGGTTGATCTCAACCAGCGCCAGGTCCTTCTCGTTGAAGATGCGGTACAGGTTCACCATGATGTTGGCGAACTGGCCGGCCTGCTTGGCGGTCAGGCCCATCTTGAAGCCGATGTCACGGCCGTGGTAACCCTGCACGCCCTCGACGAAGTCCACGTTCAGGGTGTGGATCTTGTCCGGGGTCTCGGCAGCGACCTGCTCGATTTCCATGCCGCCTTCGGAAGAGGCGATGTAGCTGATGGTGCGGGTGCCGCGATCCACCAGGACCGACAGGTACAGCTCCTTGACGATCTCACCGGCGGTGGTCACCAGCACCAGGTTGATCGGCAGCTCGACGCCGGCGGTCTGGTAGGTGGCCATCTTGGTGCCGAGCATCTTGGCCGCTGCGGCCTTCACGTCGTCGACGGTCTTGCAGAACTTGACGCCGCCAGCCTTGCCGCGGCCGCCAGCGTGGATCTGCGCCTTGACCATCCAGGGGCCCTGGCCCAGCGACTGGGCGACTTCAACCGCCTCGTCCGGGGTCGCCGCGACCTTGCCGGCCGGGACCGGGATGCCGTATTCGGCAAGCAGTTGTTTTGCCTGGTATTCGTGGAAATTCATGCGTCACCGTGGGAATAGGAACGACCGCACGCAATTCCTCAGGGCCCCCTCGAAGAGGCACCGGCACGGACCGCGGCGGGCCCTCTATTGTGGCCGAGCCGGCGCCGGGGCGCAAAGAAGTCTGTACAAAACGCCAGACCCGGCCAGATTTCCGCCGTCATTCAGGCAGTTGCGCCCGGGGGCCGGCTGGCCAGCGGTATCCACCCCAGGCCAAATGCGCGATCCGGGCCGCAGCGGCGGGCCCCTGCCGGGGGCCCTATACTGGTCAGCCAGGGTGTGTAGCGTCGGGGGTGCTCGACGGTTTTCCACCGCAGGCCACATCGAAGCGACGTACCGCCCGGCCTCAGGGGACGCCGGGCAGGCCCGCCGCAGATTCCAGACCCAGGCAGCCAGAAGGGGAGTTCCGGCGTGTCACCCAGTGCTTCATTGATCGACCGCATCGAATCGATTCCGCGGCGTGAGCTGTATTTCTTCGCGCTGTACCGGGTGCTGATCGCTTCGGTCATCGCCGCCCTGCTCTACAGCCCCCTGTCGGCCCTGGTCGGCGAGGCCCACCACCCGCGGCTGGCCGACACCGTCGCCGCCATCTACCTGGTGCTGTCGCTGCTGGCGCTGGTGATCGGCCGCAACGAACGCTGGCTGCGCCCGATCGTGGTCAGCGGCGTGCTGGTGGACATCGTCGCCGCCACCCTGTTGTCGCATGCCCTGCCCGGTGCCAGCGCCGGCATCTCGATGTCGCTGCTGTTCAACATCGCCGCTGCCGCCACCCTGCTGCCGCTCAGCCTGGGGCTGGGCCTGGCACTGGCCGCCAGCCTCGCCACCGGCGTGGAATACACCTGGAAGCTGCTGGAAGGCGGCGATCCCACCCGTACCCTGGCCGAACTGGCCATGTTCGCCACCAGCTATCTGGCGCTGGCCTTCATCAGTTACCAGGTCGGCAGCCGCGCGCGCCGCAACCAGCAGCTGGCCAACCAGCGCGGCGACGAAGTAGCCAACCTGTTCCAGATCAACGAGCTGATCATCCGCCGCATGCGCACCGGCGTGCTGGTGGTCGACGCCGACAACCGTGTCACCCTGGCCAACGAGGCCGCCTCGATGCTGCTCGGTGACAGCGACGGCAGCGGCGAAAGCGGCCGCCTGGACCTGGCCAGCGCCGCCCCGGAACTGGCCCGTCGTCTGCAGCGCTGGCGCAACGGCTGGGCGCAGGACGAACTGCCGCTGCAGCTCAACCCCGACCAGCCCGAAGTGCAGCCCCGCTTTGCGCGCCTGCTGGCCGGCAGCGAGCTGGCCCTGGTGTTCCTGGACGACTCCAGCGTGGTCTCGCGCCGTGCCGAGTCGCTCACCCTGTCAGCAATGGGACGCTTCTCGGCCAGCCTCGCCCACGAGATCCGCAACCCGCTGGCCGCGATCAACTACGCGGTGCAGCTGCTGGAGGAAGGCACCGGCTTCAACGAAAGCGACCGCCGCCTGCTGCAGATCATCCGCCAGCAGTGCCAGCGCACCAACGGCATCGTCGAAAGCGTGCTGGGCCTGGCCCGGCGCGAGCGCGCCACGCCCGAAAACGTCGACCTGGCCGCCTTCGTGCGCCGCTTCGTGCTGGAGTACAAGCAGGGGCAGACGCTGGAGACCGACAGCATCGAGCCGATCATCAACGACACCTCGGTGCTGGCCCAGGTCGACAGCAAGCACCTCTACCAGGTGCTGACCGTGCTGGTGCACAACGCGCTCAAGTACGGGCGCATCGGCCAGCAACCGGCGCGGGTGCGCCTGCGCGTGGCGCAGCACGAGCGCAGTGCGGTCATCGACGTGATGGATCGTGGCCCCGGCATTCCCGAAACCGTGGCCGCGCAGTTGTTCCGGCCGTTCTTCACCACGTCCGAGCATGGCACCGGGCTGGGCCTGTACATCGCCCGCGAGCTGTGCCGAGCCAACCAGGCGCGGCTGGACTACATCCCGGTTCCCGCTGGAGGCTCCTGCTTCCGCCTGGTGCTGCCCGGCCCGCATACGCTGTTACCCACCTGATCTCGATTCTGTGCGTCAAACATTTGTCGCTTCCAGCCCCCTCGTTTATCTTTCACGCCCATGAACGAAACCCGCAGCGCCCTCGTCGTCGACGACGAACGCGACATCCGCGAACTGCTGGTACTGACGCTCGGCCGCATGGGGCTGCGCATCAGTACCGCAGCCAACCTTGCCGAAGCGCGCGAACTGCTGGCCAGCAATCCGTACGACCTGTGCATCACCGATATGCGCCTGCCGGACGGCAACGGCATCGAGCTGGTCAGCGAGATCGCCCAGCACTACCCGCGCACGCCGGTGGCGATGATCACTGCCTTTGGCAGCATGGACCTGGCCGTGGAAGCGCTGAAGGCCGGCGCCTTCGATTTCGTCAGCAAGCCGGTGGACATCGCCGTGTTGCGTGGCCTGGTCAAGCACGCGCTGGAACTCAACAACACCGAGCGCCCCGTGCCCGGCCCTGCCGCCGAACAGGGCGCACGCCTGCTTGGCGACTCGCCGGCCATGGACGTGCTGCGTACCACCATCGGCAAGGTCGCGCGCAGCCAGGCGCCGGTCTACATCCTCGGTGAATCCGGCGTGGGCAAGGAGCTGGTCGCACGCACCATCCACGCCCAGGGCGCCCGCGCGGCCGGACCGTTCGTGCCGGTCAACTGCGGCGCCATTCCCGGCGAGCTGATGGAGAGCGAATTCTTCGGCCACCGCAAGGGCAGCTTCAGCGGCGCCCACGCCGACAAGCCCGGGCTGTTCCAGGCCGCGCATGGCGGCACCCTGTTCCTGGACGAAGTGGCCGAGCTGCCCCTGCAGATGCAGGTGAAACTGCTGCGCGCGATCCAGGAAAAGTCGGTGCGTGCGGTCGGCGCCGCCAGCGAGGAGCCGGTGGACGTGCGCATCCTCTCGGCCACCCACAAGGACCTGGCCGAGCTGGTCGAGGACGGCCGTTTCCGCCACGACCTCTACTACCGCATCAACGTGATTGAGCTGAGGGTGCCGCCGCTGCGCGAGCGTCGCCAGGACCTGCCGGAACTGGCCGCGTCGGTGCTGGCACGGCTGGCCCGCAGCCATGGCCGCCCGACGCCGTTGCTGGCGCCGTCGGCACTGGACGCACTGGCCCAGTACGCCTTCCCCGGCAACGTGCGTGAACTGGAGAACATCCTGGAGCGTGCACTGGCACTGGCCGAAGAAGACCGCATCGGCGCCGACGACCTGCGCCTGCCGCAACATGCCCCGCGCACGCCCGGCAGCGCAGCACATGCCGAAGCCGTGGCTGACCTGCAGCCCGGCAACGCCGCCCTGCCCTCGTACATCGAACAGCTCGAGCGCAGCGCCATCCAGCGCGCGCTGGAAGAAAACCGCTGGAACAAGACCCGCACCGCCGCGCAGCTGGGCATCACGTTCCGTGCGCTGCGCTACAAGCTGAAGAAGTTGGGCATGGAGTAAGGACAGGGCCCGACGCGGGCCCGCCAACCTGGTAGTGCCGGCCGCTGGCCGGCAAACTCATGCATCGCGGCATCCACGCATGGCGTGGATCTACCCACCAATGTGGTAGTGCCGGCCGCTGGCCGGCAACCTCATGCATCGCGGCATCCACGCATGGCGTGGATCGACCTCAATCCTTGGTAACGCGGTTGATCTCGGCCAGGCTGGTGATGCCCGCAGCGGCCTTCTTCAACGCCGACTGGCGCAGATCGTTCACCCCGATCTGCTGTGCGGCCTCGGCAATCTGCAACGCATTGCCGCCAGCCAGTACGATCGTGGCGATCTCGTCGGTCATCGGCATCACCTGGTAGATACCGGTACGGCCCTTGTAGCCCTCGGTGCACTCATCACAGCCGACCGCCTCGTACAGCTCGATACCCGCGTCCAGCTGCGCCTGGGTGAAGCCTTCGGCCAGCAGCGCATGCTCGGGCAGGTTGGCCGGGCGCTTGCAGTTGTTGCACAGCCGGCGCGCCAGGCGCTGCGCGATCACCAGCGTCACCGAGCTGGTGATGTTGTACGGCGCGATGCCCATGTTCATCAGGCGCGCGATGGTCTGCGGCGCGTCGTTGGTATGCAGCGTGGACAGCACCATGTGGCCGGTCTGCGCCGCCTTGATCGCGATCTCGGCCGTTTCCAGATCGCGGATTTCGCCGACCATGATGATGTCCGGATCCTGTCGCAGGAACGAGCGCAGCGCCGCGGCGAAGGTCATGCCGCGCTTGTTGTTCTGCTGCACCTGGTTGACGCCGGGCAGGCGGATTTCCACCGGGTCTTCGGCGGTGGAGATGTTGCGCGTCTCGTCGTTGAGGATGCCCAGCGCGGTATACAGCGACACCGTCTTGCCCGAACCGGTCGGGCCGGTCACCAGCACCATGCCGTAGGGCTTGTGGATGGCGTCCAGGAACAGCTTCTGCTGGTCCGGCTCGTACCCCAGCTTGTCGATGCCCAGCTTGGCCGCGCTGCCATCCAGGATACGCAGCACCACCTTCTCGCCGAACAGAGTCGGCAGGGTGCTCACGCGGAAGTCGATCTGCTTGGTCTTGGACAGGTTGAGCTTGATGCGGCCGTCCTGCGGCACGCGCTTCTCGGCGATGTCCAGCTGCGCCATCACCTTCAGGCGCGCGGCAATGCGCTGGTTCAACTTCACCGGCGCGCGCGCGACCATCTTCAGCAGGCCATCGATGCGCAGGCGCACGCGGTAGTCGTCTTCATAGGGCTCGAAGTGGATGTCCGAGGCGCCCTTGCGAATCGCGTCCACCAGCACTTTGTTGACGAACTTCACCACCGGGGTGTCGTCGCCCTTGGCATCGATGCCGGAGTCGCCGCCGGCGCCGAGATCCTCGTCTCCGGCTGCAACATCGAGGTTGCCCATGCCATCGTCGTCACCGCCCAGCGCGTCGCCCAGCGTGTCATGGCTGGCATGCCACTGCTCGAGCGTGCGGCGGATCTGGTCCTCATCCACCAGGATCGGCTCCACCACCAGATTGGTGTGGAACTTGATCTCGTCCAGCGAATGGGTCGGGTTGCTGGTGCCCACGAACAGCTTGCCGCCGCGCTTGAACAGCGGCAGCACGTTGTGCTTGCGCAGCAGCTCCTCGCTGACCAGGCTCATCGCGTTCTGGCTGGCGTCGAACGTGGACACGTCGAACAGCGGCATGCCGAACTCGACCGCATTGGCGGCCGCCAACTGGGCCGCCCCGACCACCTTGTTCTGCGCGAACCAGGTCGGCAGCGGCTGGCGGGCCGCAGCGGCCTTGGCCATCGCGTCGCGGGCGGAAGCCTCGTCCAGCGCACCATCCTGGACCAGGCGACGGGCCAGGCCGGTGATGCCGACGAGATTGGCGGTGGTTACGGCGTTCATTTCAGCTACTCCTATTTGCTTCCAGGCGGCAAGCTTACGCCCTCAATTGGATCGGTTCCCACACTTGGGGCCGGACCCGAGACAGGGACCTTCTGCATCGAAAGACGCGCAAGCAATTGCAGGGTCGGATTCCTTGAGGCGATAGGTGGCAGGCGCGGGGTGTACTTCGAGTGAAAGCTCTTCGCAAGTTCCGGCTGCTGAGTCGCCAGGGCCGCATAATGCAGGCTTCCCAGTACGTAGTAGCTTGCGATTTCACTACTCAATACGCCACGCGCGCCCGGGCCTCCCAGCATCCGCTGCCCGATTACCAAGACGGCCTCCTGATCGTCCTGCGAGGCTGCCGCAACCAGAGCGAGGGCATCCGTCACCGCTGGATCCTTCGGGGCACATTTGACCCACGCCGGCTTCTGCCACAATCCCACCTCATCCCCGGCCGCCATGAACGGCACAGTTTCGATCGCAAGCGAATAGATGATATCGGCAGAACCTGCCGGGTCCTTATCCAACGAGCAGGCCTCTGCACGCGACCGAAGCACCTCAGCATTCAGGGCATCGCTGGGCGTCACGTCGACAGTCAATTTTTCCTTGCCGTCGACGATAGCTCGGCGAAGCTCACGCGCGGCCCGATTCTTCGTGACGACACGTAGTGGCAGTCCACTTCCGCCAGTCGCGTCATCATTAAGCGGCCGCCTTGAATGCCCAGCAAGAAGCTTCGTAATCGGCCACGGGGCAACGCTGATTCCACCGAAGTCGGCAACCTGATCGTTGCGGAATCTAGCTTCGGGCGCCATCAACTGCAAAAGGGGGAAATAGTCGGAGTTGGCGCGCGCAGGATATTGCTGAGTAAAGGCAACCAAACCGCGACGGTCCATCACGAAGCTATCCTGGAGGTCGTCCAGCGTCTTCACTCCAACTCGAGCCAGGTCTGCTCGCAGAAGTTCGCTATTGAAAACACCGGCACTCAATGCCGGAACGCTGCCTTTCGGCGAAGCTACCAGGATCAGATCGCTTTCGTTGGCCAGATAGGCCCTTACGTCCGAAAAATTGGCCAGCATTCCAGTGATCACCGAGCTCACAAGTTGTGGATCGATCTCGTACAACTGTAGCCATTGAACGAACAAGCCGCCGGCATTCAGCTGCCCCGGGACGAAAGAATAGAACTCCTCGCTGAAAAGGGATGCCGTACCTCCCATCCAAGGATTGGAAGGTTCTGACACGATGAGATCGTACTTCACCTGCGACGCGGAGAAATACGCCTTCGCATCATCAATGACGATGTTGGAACGAGGATCCTTGTAGGCGCGCGCCACCTTGCTCCCAAAGTGACGGGCGGCCTCCACCATGGCTGGTTCGATTTCCACTGTATCCACACGGCCAACATTTGGACTACCCAGCAATGAATGGGTTGTCATACCTGAGCCGAACCCAATGACACCAATATGTGCATACTCTGCTTTGAGCGAGAGAGGCAACGCTGCCAACAGCACCATGGTGGACTCGTCAATCGCCGGCGGCGCCGACGGATTGATCGTCAAGCCCGCGTCCACCTTGCCATTGGTGGAGATCGAGCGTGAGATCGCGCCATCACCGCGGGCGGGCTCCTCGTATACCGCGACTGTGGCCGTCTTGCCGTCCTTGGAGAAGATCACCCTGGTGCCCTCTGCCAGCATGGGTCGGCCATGCCTGTAGACCGAAGAGTTCAACCTAAGTGGATCGAAGTGCGCAAACATAAAGGCACACAAAATGCCCGCCGCAGACAACCCTGCTGCCCAGGCGATCTCCTTGCGCATGTCCTGCCTGGAAGTCGAATAGCGCTTCAATAGCAGTATGCCCAACAGCAGATCAATCGCGGCCGCAGCGGACAGCGCCAGCTTCAGGCCAAGGCCTGGCAGCAAAACATGGGCCGTGAGCAGAATGCCTACGATTGCCCCCAGCGTATTGAAGGCGTACACCTGCCCGATTGAGCGCTCGCCGTGCCCCTGCTGCAGCAGCGCAAGGGTCAGCAACGGCAACGTCATACCGGCAAAGAACGCTGCGGGGAACATTACCAGCAGCGAGATGATTCCGCTGGCAACGTTGTAGAGACCGTATCCTTCACTGCCACGAACGATGACTCGCATCAGCCAGCCGACCCACTCGAACGAGTTGGCATAGACGAACATGGACGCCAAAGCAGCGAGGCCCATCCACACCTGGACCCAACCTGCAGTGCGCAGAGGAGACTCGAGCCTGTCCGCACGGGATCGCAGCCACAATCCGCCCATGGCGATGCCCGCAATGAACGCCGCCAGCATCAGTTCAAATGCATGAATGGTCGTGCCCAAGGCAAGCGAGAGCATGCGGACCCAAGTGATTTCGTACACGAACGACGATGCGCCCGTCAGGGCTGCAACGAGCAGGACGAACATTGGCAGGCGACGCCTTTTGTCGCCATGCGCTCCAGGCAGGGTCGCAGCAACTGCCAGCGGTTGCGATTTCGTCAGCGGATAGATGAAGATCGCAATAAGAACATTGAGCAATCCAGCCGTCATCATCGCGCCCGGCAAGCCTACGCGAGGCAGAAGCAGATAAGTTGCCACCAGCGCACCGGCAGCAGCACCGATGCTGTTGGAAAAATACAGACCGGAGAGCACCTCACCGTGCGCCCCATCCTTGATGCGGATGAAGCCCGCGCTCATCAGCGGGAACGTGGCACCCAGCAGTATGCATTGCGGCAACACCAGAGCAGTTGCCAGGCTCCAGCGCACAAGCTGGACACCTTCAACGCCCATACCCGGGAAGACGCTCGTGTACGCCCAGCGGGTCAACGCACCGTAGGCTGGATCGAAGGCAAGCCCAAACAGACCGATGATCAACTCAATAGCAGCATATGCCAGCAAGGGTCTGGAAAGCATCTCACTGCGTCGGCTGACAAGCCAGGCACCGCATGCCATCCCGCCCATGAAAAGCAATAGGACGAGGGATTGCGCGTAGGAAGAATGGCCCAGGAACAGTCCCAGGTAGTGAGTCCAGATTGACTGGTACACGAGACCTGAAAAGCCAGAAAGGACGAACAACCACAACAACAGCGCGCCACTAAGCGACGACGAAGATCTCAAGACGTTCTCCCCGAAAAACGTTGGATACAGGGCGCTCGTATCCCCACACGCGCCCTGGCGACATCGTAACAGTTGCGGGCACTGTCAGCGGCGGACATTTATGCGGCCCGAGCCAGACAACGCCCCCCGCACAGTGCGTGACAGACCTGCCGATGTATCGATGCGCCGCCTCGCAGGCTCAGAGATGGATCAACATCCGAGGGGCAAGGCTTGACGACAGCGCCATCGGAGGACGGTGCACCTAGGGCATTCCTGCGCAATGGCAGCTGCTTGTCCATGCACCACGCCCCACAGGCATCCGCCGCGTCCAGTCCGGCAAGCGCACTCTGGGCTCCCCCTGAGGTGATCGCTCTCCCGACCAACAACCGCGGCCCAACCGGCGCACATAGAGGCAACCAGAGACCGCATGAACTGCGACCGCCAGTCGCCCATTCAGGCACCATGGCGGAGTAAGATTGGACAGGGGAGAACGGGGACACACATTGAATCAGCTCAGCATCATCCTGCCAGCGAAAAACGAAGCGGAAGGTCTTCTTCGCACGCTTCCTGCACTTCGCCAACAGTACCCTTACGCCGAGATCATCGTCGTGGATGACGGCTCCACGGACGCCACCGCAACGATAGCCCAAGAACAAGGCGCGCGGGTGCTTTCCAATCCCTATCCCATGGGCAACGGGGCCTCGATCAAACGAGGCGCTCGCACGGCCACGGGGGATATTTTGGTGTTTATGGATGCCGACGGGCAGCACAATCCCAGCCATATCGCCGGCCTGCTGGAAAAGCTGCAGGACGGCTATGACATGGTCGTCGGGGCCCGCGACAGTAGCGGCCAGGCCAACGTCCACCGCAGCCTGGCCAACCGGTTCTACAACTTGCTGGCGAGCCACATGACGGGTTTCAATGTCATGGATCTCACCTCCGGCTTCAGGGCAGTGCGGGCTGTGCGTTTCCGCGAATTCCTGCATCTGCTGCCGAACGGGTTCAGCTATCCTACCACCAGCACTATGGCCTTCTTCCGCAGCGCCTACCCGGTGGCTTACGTCCCCATTCCCGTGGGCAAGCGGGTGGGCAATGGCAGCCACATCCGCCCCATTAAGGACGGCATCCGCTTTCTGCTGATCATCTTCAAGATCGCCACGCTTTATTCGCCGCTCAAGCTGTTCGCACCCGTTGCGCTGGCTTTCTTCCTGCTCGGGCTGGGCTACTACGGCTACACCTTTACCACCATGCACCGCTTCACCAACATGAGCACATTGCTATTCAGTGCATCAGTGATCATCTTCCTGATCGGCCTGATTTCGGAACAGATCACCGGCCTGACATACCTTGCGTCGCGCAAGGATTCCCAGCCGTGACAGTAGGGGGCGGGGCCACTTCAGCTCTTCCAAAGTTGCTGGTCGTGGCGTCCACCTATCCGCGCTGGCGAGGTGACCCGGAACCCGGGTTCGTCCACGCCTTGAGCCGGAACCTTACCGCCCAGTTCCAGGTCACAGTGCTATGCCCGCATGCCCCCGGCGCATCCCGCCGGGAGCATTTGGACGACGTACAAGTAATCCGCTACCGCTACGCACCTGAGGCGTTGGAACAGTTAGTCAACGGCGGAGGCATCGTCTCCAACCTGCGGCGGCGCCCGTGGACGTTGGCGCTTGTACCCAGCTTTCTGTTATGTCAGTGGTGGGCCATGCGGCGCGAACTTCAGCGGCATCATCACCACGCCCTGCATGTCCACTGGATCGTGCCACAAGGCTTGGCCAGCGCCCTGCTTCCGAAGCGGCTACGGCCGCCGATACTAGTCACTTCCCATGGCGGCGACCTGTTCTCGCTGAATGGTCGGATGTTCCAGGCGCTGAAGCGCTTCGCGCTTGCCCGTGCACAGGCGGCCAGCGTGGTCAGCGAAGCAATGGTCGCGCCGATGCAAGCGCTGGCGCCGCACCTGCCCCTGTTGGTCTCCCCGATGGGCGTGGATCTGCAGAACCAGTTCACGCAGTCCACGGTTGCACGCGCAAGCAACGAACTGCTTTTCGTCGGCCGCCTGGTCGAGAAGAAGGGCCTGGTCTATCTGCTCGACGCGCTGCCCACAGTTCTTGCCCACCATCCTTGCACGACACTCACCGTTATCGGGGACGGCCCGGAGCGCGAGGCACGGCAATCCCAGGTGGAAGCCCTGGGACTGAAGGACCATGTGCACTTCCTTGGCGCCTTATCGCAGGACGCTCTGCCGGCGCACTATCAGCGCGCAAGTGCCCTGGTGGCCCCTTTCGTGCAGGCCCGAAACGGCGACCAGGAAGGGCTGGGGCTGGTCACCGTCGAGGCCCTCGGCTGCGGCTGCCCGGTGGTGACCACTGACGTCCCTGCGGTACGCGATGCGTTCCCTAACGCCCCGCCGCGGTATCTGGCCCCGCAGCGCAATGCCGGGGCCCTTGCGAGCGTGCTGGTGCAGCTGTTGGATGCGCCGGAAGAGGCCGAGGCCTGGGCCCGATCGCAGCGCCCTGCCCTGCTGGCGCGATTCGACCACGCCGAGGTCGCCGCCAAGTATGCCCGTCAATTGCAGACCATCATGGAGGCAGCGGGTGCCCCTTGAATTGCCGCGCCTCGGCAAGCTGGCTAGAACATCGATCTTGGTGATGTTCTGGCAGTGCGTCCGCATGATCTGCCTGGCCGCGTGGATCTTTGTCGGTGCGCGCGTGCTGGGCGCGGAAAACTATGGTCTTTTCTCCGGCACAGTCGGAACCGCATCGGCCCTAGCTGGCCTGGTGGGATTAGGCGGCGGCATGCTGATGTACCAGTATGCCGCCTCAGACCGCGCACGCTTTGCCCGCTACTGGAAACAGTGCCTGCTGCTCTGCCTGGTGAGCGCGCCGCCCCTTACCCTCGTATTCTGTCTGCTCAGCATCGGGCTGCTGTCCTGGCCGGCTCTCTGTCTGATCGCGCTTTCGGAAATCGTCGCGTTTCCCTTCGTGACCAGTGCCGCTTTCGCCTTGTCTGCAAATGATCGGATGGGATGGTCAGCCGCGCTGCCTGCGCTGAATGCAATGCTACGGCTGGCCGCGATCTGCATGTGCAGCGCCCTGCCATCGTCCGCGGCCCTGACCGGCTATCTTCTGCTGCATCTGGCGTCAGCCGCCAGCAGCGCACTATTTGCATTGCTTGCGGTACGCCACCTGCTGAAACCGGAGCCGGCGCGGTTGCGGATCAACCGTAGCGACCTGATCCATGGCACCGGCCATGCCGCTGCATGGAGCTCATCCGTGGGGACAACCACCTTGGACAAGTCCTTCGTGCTGCACACCGGCAGCAGCATGATTGCTGGCCAGTATTCGGCCGCCTATCGCATCGCCACGGTCTTGGCGATGCCCCTAGATGCCATGGTGATGTCCGCCATGCCGCGCCTATTCCGCGCTCAGCAGGACGATGTCCGATACCGCCGCCTGGTCACCTCGATGGTACTGGCCGCGTTGGGTTACGGCGCCATCGCCGGCCTGCTTCTGGCGTATTGCGCCCACATGCTGCCGCATCTGCTCGGCAGCGAGTTCACTGCCGCCGTACCGGCCCTGCAATGGATGGGGCTGTTCGTCGCCGGCTACAGCCTGCGACAAATCGGCTGTAACACGCTTGTAGGCCGAGGCTGGAAGATGCGCAGGTTCCTTATCGAAGCCCTCGGACTGATGCTGATGGCGGCGCTTTCGGCTCTATGGATTCCCAAACACGGACTGCAGGGCGCGGTGTGGATGATCATCACTGCCGAAGCCGTGATGGCCTCCCTTGCATGGCTGGCAGTCCCCTTCAGCCGCGCACCTGCGCACGCGCCGCACTGAACAGGTCGAGATACGCGCGACAGGCGGCGTCGATGGAGAATGCACTACTGCGTGCCCGCAGCACCTCCGCAGGAACCTCACAGCGCCCGTCGACGACATTGCGTAGTGCTTGGGTCAGTGCAATCGCATCCCCCACCGGCACCAATTGACCATACTTTCCGGCACCGAGCACCTCGGCCGGGCCATGCGGACAATCGGTGGCCACCACTTGGACGCCGCAGTGCATGGCCTCGACCAAGACGTTGCCGAAGCCTTCGTAATCAGAACACAGCACCAGCGCCCTGCTGCGCGCTATCCACGGCAGCACGTCCTCGACATGCCCGGGCATCGCAACGTCCTCCCGCAAGGCGCTGGCCGCCACCCAAGCCGAAAGATGACTCCCCTCCCTGCCCTTCCCCAGTACCAGCAGGCGAACCCGATGGGTCTGCCGCAACTGCGTGAACGCTTCCCACAACAGGTCCAAGCGTTTTTCCGTCGACAGACGCCCAGCATAGATCAACACCGGAACGCCATCATCGGGGAACGGCCAAAGCTGCTTGGGCAAGGCTTCGGCGCGGCGAGATGCGCGCGTGATCGGATTGTGGATAACCTGCAGCTTAGAAGCAGGAAGGCCAAGCTCCTCTTCAACATCTCTGGCCAAGGCCGCGGAAACCGCGATCACTCCCTGTGCGGCTGGCGTTGCGATGCGCATCAGCCAGCGGATGATCTCCCATTTGCACCGCGCATACCCGCGTGCCGCCTTCCGCGGGGCGGACAGTGAAAGGTGCTGGGCAATCACCACGGCTGTTGTGGGATATAGCAGTCGGCGCCAGAAAACGACCCAGATGGCTACATCGTTGGCGGTGGTAACGATGACGAGAGGACGCTGCTTCCGAATCAGCAACGGCAGCCGAAGCAGCAGTTGCCAGGCACCGGCGGGAGCGATGAAGTCAACCTCGCCAGCATCTCCCGGCCCACCCAGATCGCGACCCGCAATGATGCGCGCCGCCTTCCCCTGTTTCTTGAAGCCCCGCAGCAGATTCAGCTGCACTCGCTCCAAACCACCGGGCTCCCAGCGGCTGGCCAGCAACCAGATCATGCCGTTTCGACCGCTCTGAACGGCCCAGCGATACAGATGACATCCTGGTAGTCGCGCAGGTCTGCAATTTCGATCCTGACCAATCGACCTTGGGCTTCCAGCCGATGGAAGCGATATCCCAACGGCTGCAGAAACGCGAGGATATCCCGGCTTTGATAACCCGCTGCAATGCAGGCCTGTTCCTGTACCTCGACGGCAATGACCGGAAGAAACCGACGCAGGATGTTCAGCCCACCCTGCAGGCACGGGAGCTCACCGCCTTCGATATCGATCTTCAGCACATCCAGACGGGTCAGCCCGACGCGCTGGGCGACGTTCTCCAGCGTAGTAATGTCGGCCATACCGACACAGCGATCCACGCTGGCATTTCCATACAGGCTGCCAAGACCCTGGTTGAACTCCGGTCCGTCGGTCTGCCCACAAGATGCATAGATCGGCAACTGACCGGCTTGGGCCGCGAGTCCTTGCCGGTGAACATGTACTGTTTCGTGCAGACCATTGATCTGAACGTTGCACTGCAACTGATCAGCGATCCCCGCGATAGGCTCGATGGCTATTACGCAGCCGCTTGACCCCACGCGATTTGCGCAGACCAAGCTTATCTCGCCGATGTTGGCTCCGACATCGATCACGGTCATGCCAGGTTCGAGAATACGATCCAGGAATGAGACCAAGTGCATGTTGTAGTAGCCCATCCAGAACATGCGCCGTTGCATGTGCTCGGCAAGATCCAGTGACACAGTGAACCTCCCGTCGAAGTCATCAATGATCTCGCGCCCACGCAAATGCCGGAACAGCCTGCGCAACGCACTCTGGGCCACGCCGGGCCGCTCGCCAACGCGCAGGTTGTTGCCCATCTGCCGAAGCACCGTCATCAGTCCCATCGGTTCTCCCCAAGGTGACTTTCCACCTGCAGCTGCCCATTATTAGGCACTGCCCCCAAGAATAGCCCTACAGGTCCGTCCATGCATGTCCTCATGCTCTGCAAGCGGCAGTACACCGGAAGGGATCTGCTTGATGACCAATACGGAAGATTGTACGAACTGCCAGAGGGTCTGGCCCGTCATGGCTTCGTGGTCAGTGGCATCACCCTGAGCTATCGCCTGCGGACAGAACGGGAGCATCGATCCGCAGCGGGCGTGCATTGGAAATCGCTCAACGTCAGACCCAAAGGTCTTCTTGCCCTGCCGGGTTCCATCCGGAACATCCACCGACGCAGACCGATAGATGTCGTGTTGGCAGGGTCGGACGCACCCTGCTGCGTTCTTGGCAGGAAGATCGCAGAACATCTCGGCGTCCCCTATGTGCTTGATCTGTACGACAACTACGAGAGCTTTGGACTGAGCCGTATCCCCGGCGTAACCACTGCCTTTAGGAGCGCATGCGCATCGGCAAACGGGATCAGCGTGGTCACTCACACGCTGGCCGACTACCTTCGCCCCATCGTCAACCCACGCTCGCCCATTCAGGTGATTGGAAACGCGGTGCGAACCGATATCTTTCGCTCACTCGACAAACAGGAATGCCGGAAGGCGCTGCGCCTGCCAGCGCACGCACGCTTGATCGGTTGTGCCGGTGCTATAGATGAAAGTCGGGGTATCGCCGACCTGTTCCAGGCATTCCTACAGCTGGCGGAACAAGACCCCGAACTTCAATTGGTGGTTGCCGGCCCCGGGGATGGAACAGCCGAGCGCTTCGCGCACCCCCGCCTGCTGGATATGGGTGTATTAGATTGGAAGCGCGTACCGATCTTGCTCAATGCGCTGGACGTGGCCATCACCTGCAATCGGGACTCGGCTTTCGGTAGGTACTGCTACCCGCTCAAGCTCGCCGAGAGCCTGGCGTGCCGTACGCCGGTGGTCGCAGCCGCTATCGGAGACGCCAGCGTATTGGTGGACAATGTGTCCACCTGTCTCTATTCGCCCGGAGATAGCCGTGGCTTGGCTAGGGCCATCAGCCACCAACTCTTCAGCCCAAGGCACCCCGCTTCAGTAGAGATCTACGACTGGAGTCATCGGGCAACGACTCTGGCGGACCTGCTCATCCGAACGGTGGCGAGGGCAGCCCCCCCTCACTGAGGAGGCTTCGCTGGAGATGCCATCGGGGGAGCAGTCTCTATTCCCAACTGATTCGCGGCCTGTCTGGCCACTGCAGCCTGCTGAAGGTGGCCTTGGCGCTCCATCGTGGAGATCATCTTCCGCACATAATCGGGCGAGTCCAAGCTTTGCTCTACGGCCTTTGCGAAAGCCCAATTGGCCATTGCTGGATTACCCGCATGGGTCAGGGCGTAGTCACCGAACTGAGCGTAACTGCTGGGCGGCAAGGTGGTGCGATCGAACAATACGCCAAAGGCCTCCATCAGTCGGCCATCATCCAATTCAAAACCCTCGTAACGACTGTTCATGAGCGAAAACAGTGCACCTCGTACCTCTGGGGCAATAGGCTGTCGTCGCAGCTTGCCTATCAGTCGCTGCCACCACGCATCCGGCACCGGGCGCCTCGCCTGGGTCGCCGCCAGGATCAGTCCCTGGTCGCTGATCACCGAGCTGCCCGGTAGAGCGGCAGAGCGCTCGAACTGACTGATGGCCAGGTCTACAAAGGGAGAATCCGGATATCCGTCAGACATCTCCAGATAGATCGCACCCAGATCGTTAGCTGCGCGTGCCGAGCGCGGATTCTCCACCACCAGGTCAGAAGCAAGCAGCAGAGGATCGCCCCATATACTGGATCGGATCAACGATGTGCCTGACAGAAGTACGACAATCGCAGCCACAACCGCCCAACGAACGAGAGGCGATCCAGCACGAATGTTGACCGTGATCGCAGTCACAGCCCAGAGGATACCTAAAAGTGCAAGGTAGTTGCGATGCTCGAAAATCAACTCAAGGCCGACGACGTTGCTGGTCAGCAGATGGGAAACAAAGAACCAGAGTACCCCCAGGCAGAGTAGCGGCGCTCTGCGTCTCAGAACAAAAACTACCAGCACAAGCGTCGACAATATCAGGCCAGAGAGCAGGGTCGAAGCCGGATGCAACCAATCATGCGAGGGCTGGAAGTCGTCGTAATAGAACGTCAGCGAAGTCGGTAGCGGCAGGAATACCTGGACCAGGTACATGCACAGGACGCGCATCTGACTCAGTAGACGCTCGTAAGTTCCAAAATCGCGCCCGGGGTAATTGTCAACCCAGTAGGCCGGGGCCACGATGAAGAGGAACCCGCCTATCGCCAAGATCACGGCCATGACGCAGAGCGACTTCCAAAAACGCATCACTTGCGGCGAGCGCGCTCTGAAACGCAGGACTCCCCACTCCAACAACACGCCATAGGCAGCGACCAGGGCGCCCGACTCCTTGGCGAGCACTCCCAGCAAAGCGAGCGGCAGACATGCAACGAACCAAGGCCATGCGCGGCGCCCCTGCATCTGCTGAGTACGTGCCCGTAAATAGCACAGCAGCGTACCGAGCATGAAGGTCGCCGCAAGCGTTTCCATCCGCTGCACGACATACAGCACGCTCGAGATCTGCAGCGGGTGAATAGACCATATGAACGCCACGACAAAACTGATGCGCAGCGCGACAGTCGGCGTTGCGACCTCCAAGAGGACCAAGATCTGGCGGGTCAGCAGCAGCACGAGCACAACGTTGACCAAGTGCACGAGCACGCCGATCAGCTTGTAGCCCCAAGGATCCAGCCCCCCCAAAGCGTGATTCAGCGCGAAGCCAACCATCGACAGCGGCCTGGCGCCCAACAGGCCGCCAGGTTCGAACGAGGTCGCCGCCTGAAAGAGCGCCTGCCACGTCAACGAATCTGCATGGATAGCGCTGTTTTCAACGATCGTTCCGAAATCATCAAAGAGGAAGGGCCCACGCATGCCGGGCCAGTAGATGCCGGCCACCAGCAACAGGACAGCCGCCAACCACAGGTAGGACGATGCGAACAGGCGCATTGTGCGTGTGTCATTCAGAGGCAGCGCCATCAGTTGCAGTCGCGAGGCCGGGCGTAGGAGGGGATATCCGCATCAACCTTACACTGCCAGACGCCTGACGCATTGCGTGCAATCTGCACCGTCTTTCCGTTGATGATCGGATTGCCCTTGAGGCGGCAGCGGATGCTTCCTGTCTCCGACGAATCCATGCTCATGATGCAGCGTGCAGTGCTGGACTGGAGGCCGATATCAGCCAACTGAAAAGTGGTTATGTTATTGGCAAGTATCTGTGATTCGAACATGGTACGGCCGCCGGCCACCTCAGCCAGTCCCGCTGTTACCTGCGATTTCGCCACGAACATCTGGTACGCAGGCACGGCAACGGCTGCCAGAACTGCGACAATCGCAACCACGATCATCAGCTCGATCAACGTAAAACCACGCTCCCCAAGCATGGCGCCTCCCCTTGGATACTCTTGATTTCCTATGATGAAGAACGAAGAAGGGGGCGAATCCGCCCCCTTTTTCTAACGCCTGCGGGCCCGCTATCAGCAGCCGGCCGGCTTGTAGTCAGCCAGCTTGGCCGATGCGGTGCAGTTCCAGGCACCGGAAGCGTTGCGGGTGAGGGTGACGGTTTCGCCGACGACCTTCGGGTTACCCTTCAAGGTGCAGACAATCTTCTGACCAGAAGCATCGCTCCAAGCGCCGCTCGGCGCAATGCCGCAACGCGGGGTGTTGGAGTTCAGGCCAAGGTCAGCCGCCACCGGGCTACCAGTTTTGGTGCCCGACTGGATGCCTTCTTCGAAGGCAGTCACGCCGCCGCGGATGTCGGCCAGGCCGGCAGTGACCTGCGACTTGGCGACGTAGTTCTGGTAAGCCGGCAACGCAATGGCGGCCAGGATCGCGATGATCGCGACGACGATCATCAGTTCGATAAGGGTGAAGCCCTTCTGGTTCTTCATCATGGTACATCCCCAAGATAGTGGTGGTTGATTTCAGTACACAGGTAACGAGCCGGTGTCGCCGGTTGAGCGGGTCCTGTGCCCTGCGGGTGGATCAACGCAGGTTGCGTGCCAACCCCGGCACGCCTCCCCCTGGATTTCCCCGCGCCCATGATGGCAGCAATTTCGTGGATGGGAACCCCCCATATGCGAATCTGCGATGGACGCGGCAATGTGACGCAGTGCGTCACCTTTGGTCGGCGGCCGGCACGAAATTGCATTCCGGCCCGCCCGGCAACTGCCCAGACGGCAATGAACCCGCTACCATCGACGGCTAGACGCCCGCCTGGGGATGGCGGGTCTTGGGGAGTCCACATGTCTGTCAGTCGCAGTGCGATCAAGAAAGAGCCGGTGGCGCGTGCCACCACGGAACTGCATCCGTTTGTCTGGGAGGGGACTGACAAGCGGGGCGTGAAGATGAAGGGCGAGCAGATGGCGAAGAATGCCAACCTGCTGAGGGCCGAACTACGCCGGCAAGGCATCAATCCGGGAACGGTGAAAACGAAGCCGAAGCCCTTGTTCGGCGCCGCTGGCAGTGCGATCAAGCCCAAGGACATCGCCTTCTTCAGCCGTCAGATGGCGACAATGATGAAATCCGGGGTGCCCATTGTTGGCGCCTTGGACATCATCGCGAGCGGGCATAAGAACCCACGCATGAAAAAGATGGTTGACTCCGTGCGTACCGACATCGAGGGCGGATCTTCTTTGTATGAGGCTGTCAGCAGGCATCCTGTGCAGTTCGACGAGCTCTACCGCAATTTGGTGCGGGCGGGCGAGGGGGCGGGTGTACTTGAAACGGTGCTGGACACCGTCGCTACCTACAAAGAGAACATCGAAGCCCTGAAAGGCAAGATTCGCAAAGCACTCTTCTATCCCGTCATGGTGATGGCAGTAGCGCTCTTGGTCAGCAGCATTCTGCTCGTTTGGGTGGTCCCGCAATTCGAAGATGTATTTAAGGGTTTCGGTGCCGAACTACCTGCCTTCACTCAGATGATCGTCAACCTATCCCGGTTTATGGTGTCTTGGTGGTGGTTGATACTGATCGCTTTGGTTGGAGGCATTGTTGGGCTGATCGCCGCCTACAAGCGCTCACCCAAGATGCAGCACGGGATGGATCGCCTGATCCTGAAGGTACCGGTCATCGGTCAGATCATGCACAACAGCGCCATTGCGCGCTTCGCACGCACCACGGCGGTGACCTTCAAGGCCGGTGTACCGCTAGTGGAGGCGCTCGGCATCGTGGCTGGCGCTACAGGCAACGCTGTGTACGAAGAGGCGGTGCTGCGGATGCGCGATGACGTGTCTGTCGGCTATCCGGTCAACGTATCCATGAAGCAGACCAATCTGTTCCCGCACATGGTCATCCAGATGACCGGTATCGGTGAAGAGGCCGGTGCCTTGGACGCCATGCTGTTCAAAGTGGCTGAGTATTATGAACAAGAGGTAAACAATTCTGTTGACGCCCTGAGCAGTCTGCTGGAACCGATGATCATGGTATTCATTGGTACCATCGTCGGCGGCATGGTCATCGGCATGTACCTGCCGATCTTCAAGCTCGCTTCCGTCGTCGGATAATCACTACATGGCATTTCTCGACCAGCATCCCGGCCTCGGCTACCCTGCCGCGGCCGCCCTGGGGCTGCTGCTGGGCAGTTTCCTCAACGTCGTCATCCTGCGCCTGCCCAAGCGGCTGGAGTGGCAGTGGAAGCGCGATGCGCGCGAGGTCCTGGAAGAACCGGACTTCTACGAGCCCCCACCACCGGGGATCGTAGTCGAGCCCTCGCACTGCCCGCACTGCAAGCACAAGCTGAGCTGGTACGAGAACATCCCGCTGTTCAGCTGGATCATCCAGGGCGGCAAGTGCCGCCACTGCAAGGCGCCGATCTCGCTGCAGTACCCGCTGGTCGAGGCCCTGACCTCGGTGCTGGTGCTGGCCTGCGTCTGGCAGTTCGGCTTCGGCTGGCAGGGCTTTGGCGCCATCGTGCTGACCTGCTTCCTGATCGCTTTGTCCGGCATCGACCTGCGCACCCAGCTGCTGCCCGACCAGTTGACCCTACCCCTGATGTGGCTGGGCCTGATAGGCAACATCGACAACCTGTACATGCCGGCCAAGCCTGCATTGGTCGGCGCGGCGGTGGGCTATCTGTCGCTGTGGATGGTCTGGTGGCTGTTCAAGCAGCTGACCGGCAAGGAAGGCATGGGCCACGGCGATTTCAAGCTGCTGGCCGCCCTCGGCGCCTGGTGCGGGCTGAAGGGCATCCTGCCGATCATCCTGCTGTCGTCGGTGCTGGGCGCCATCATCGGCTCGATCTGGCTGTACACCCGGGGCCGTGACCGCGCCACGCCGATTCCGTTCGGCCCCTACCTGGCCATCGCGGGCTGGCTGTACTTCATGTGGGGCGCGCCCGTGGTCGAGCAGTACCTGGTGTTGAGCGGATTGCGCTGAGGGGAATCCCCATGAGCCGGTATGTGGTGGGCCTGACCGGTGGCATTGCCGCCGGCAAGAGCGAGGTGACCCGGCGCTTCGAGGCGCTGGGCATCGTGGTGGCCGACGCCGATCTGGCCGCCCGCGCGGTGGTTGCTGCCGGCAGCCCTGCCCTGGGCCGCATCGCCGAGCGTTTCGGCGCCGACATGCTGCAGGCGGATGGCAGCCTTGACCGGGCGCGCCTGCGTGCCCACGTATTTGCCGACCCGGCCGAACGGACCGCGCTGGAAGCGATCACCCATCCGGCCATCCGCCTTCTGATGCAACAGCAGTGCGAGCAGGCCACCAGCCCCTACGCGATTGCCGCCATTCCGCTACTGACCGAGGTCGGTGGGCGGACCGCCTATCCGTGGCTGGACCGGGTGCTGCTGGTGGATGCGCCCGAAGCCGTGCAGCACGCCCGGCTGATGCAGCGCGACGGCATCGACGCCGCACTGGCCGACAAGATGATCGCCGCCCAAGCCAGCCGCACGCAGCGGTTGGCACTGGCCGATGATGTGGTGGTCAACGATGGCCACCCGGAAGACCTGCAGGCGCAGGTGGAAGCGCTGCATGAGCGCTATCTCGGGTTGGCTGGGAGCTGAGGCCGGGTTGCCGGCTAGCGGCCGGCACTACCGAACAGCATCCACGCATGGCGTGGATCTACTGGACGGCTCGATTGCCGGCCAGCGGCCGGCACTACCGAAGCGAATCCACGCATGACCGAAACGCATCCATGTGTGGTGTGGATCTACTCCAGCTGCAGGCGCGCATAGCGGGCCAGTTCTCGTGCGCCAAGCAGCAATCCATCTACGACATCCGGGCTGAGCTGCTGGTGGGCACCGCCCTGCTCGCGGGCGGCTTCGGCGGCGTGCAGCACCTGCATGAGTGCATTCAAGCCGGCCAGGGTGCGGCTGAGGCCGGCCATGGTGGCCGCCTGTGCCGGGCTCAGGCCCTGCGCTTCCAGCCGTCGGCCGTCGGCTGCATCGCGCCCGTCCATGCGGGCCAGCAGCGCAGGCAGCAGATCCTTGGGATCATCGAGCAGGGCTTCGATGCGCTCGGCGACGTCGACCGGCAGCAGGTCAGCGGCTTCGCCGATCAGGGCGTGCAGTTGGGGGAACAAGGGGCGTGCGGACATGGTGAATCTCCTCGCAGACGACGAGCCACCTGCGGATGCGAGGTGGCGGACGGTGCGGGTTGGCGTACCGGAGGTCCGACATTCAGCAAAAAGACTCCAGCGGATTCTGATGAATCCCCACGCACCGCCCGCCGAAGCAAGGCACGCGGTGCATTTTCGACGACTGACCGAGGGGCCGTCGAAGATTGCTGAATGTTGGATTTTTTTCAGGACGCCAATCCCGGCCAGGGCACCTGCCCCGGCCGACCCATCTGGCCATCACGCAGCGCTGTGATCTGTAAGGAAATTCTCAAGCCGCAGTTGAGGGTACGAATGCGTGCATGCGGACACGCACGCGGCGTGGCGGCGGTCACGGTGATGTCGTGTTGGGCTTCTGGCCCTGGGTTCCTGCGAGGGGGATTCGGTGGCACAAGCGACACTGGGCGCTATACGGCGCCGGCCGGATTCGTGCCGACCAAGGTCGGCACCTACCAAAGCAGAGCCATTGCCGACCAAGGTCGGCACCCACCAAAGCAGAGGCCCTTATAACGGCTTCGGCGAGAACGTCAGGGTGGCGATCACGCCGCGCTCGCCACCGGGGCGCACGCTCACCTGCCAGCCATACAGATCGCACAGGCGGCTGACGATCGACAGGCCGATGCCACCGCCCTGCGAATGGCCGGCATGCGTGCCGCGATAGCCCCGCTGGAACAGCTTGGCGGCATCCTCTTCGCTCAGGCCCGGTCCGCTGTCGGTCACCGACACCGAATTGCTGCCGACAAAGACGCGCACCTCACCATCCTGCGAGTACTTCACCGCGTTGCCGATCAGGTTGCCCAGCGCCACCGACAATGCGGCTTCCGGCGCATCGATCACCAGGTTGCGTTCGCCTTCCAGCGCCAGTTCCAATGGCTTGCCGCCCAGCTGTGCGCGGTGGGCGTCCAGCAGCTGTTCGGCTACGCGCGCGACGTTGCTGGTGCCCTGCCCGCGTTCGTTGCGCGACAGCAGCAGCAGTGCGCCGATCAGGTCGCTGCACTGTTGTTCGGCGCGCTGGATGCGCTGCAGACGCTGCAGCACCTTCTCATCCAGGCCGGGCCGGGTCAGCAGCAGTTCGGTGGCGCCACGGATCACCGCCAGCGGCGTGCGCAGCTCGTGGCTGACGTCGGCATTGAACTCACGGTCGCGCTGCACCACTTCGGTCAGCCGGGACGAATAATCATCCAGCGCCTGCGCCAGCTGCCCCACTTCGTCATCGGGGAAACGTGGCGCCAGCGGCTCGGGCTCGCTCGTGCCGCCGCGATAGGCACGCAGCCGCGCGGCCAGGTCCGAGACCGGCTTCATCACCTTCGAGGCCGACCACCAGCCCAGCACCAGCGACAACAGGCTGAACACCAGCACAGACAGTACCAGCGCGCGGTTGAGCTGCTGCCCGCCGCGCACGCTGTCGGTCATGTCGTAGGCCAGGAATGCCCAGGCGTCGGGCGTCTTGCGCACGGCCAGCTTGTACGCATAAGGTTGCCCGCGCTCGTCCACCCCGGAGATGTTGTGGTTGCCATCGGGCAGCGCGGCCCAGTCCGGCTCTTCCTCGCGCAACGCCTCGAACTTGTCGGGTTTGACGAGGCGCGCACGCATCTGCTGCACGGGCAGGTCGGGGTTGCGATCCGGGCTCTCGTAGAACCGCCGCACGTACTCGTTGATGTTGCGGTTCATCACGTCTTCCACCAGTTGGTTTTCCACGCGCATGCGGGCCCAGTTGGTGGCGAACGCGAACAGTGTCGTCAGGCAGAAGCCCAACAACACGAACGAGACGATGATGCGGCTGCGCAGGCGCCGCCGATACGGCGAACGCCGGCGCTCCCCCTTGGTTGCCACGGAATCAGGCTTCCGGGGTAGCGATGCGGTATCCGATGCCATGGCGGGTCTGGATCAGCGGCACTTCAAACGGCTTGTCGACCACCGCACGCAGGCCGTGGATGTGGACACGCAGCGAATCCGAATCGGGCAGCTCTTCGCCCCAGACGCGGGTCTCCAGTTCCTGGCGGGTAACCACGGCCGGCGCGGCCTCCATCAGGGCCTGCAGAATCTTCAGCGCGGTCGGGTTGAGCTGCAGCAGCTTGCCCTGGCGACGCACTTCCAGCGTGTCCAGGTTGTATTCCAGATCGCCGGTTTCCAGCACGCGGGTCTGCACGCCCTTGCCGCGGCGCGACAAAGCGTTCAAGCGCACTTCCACTTCCTGCAGCGCGAACGGCTTGATCAGGTAGTCGTCGGCGCCGGAATCGAAACCGGCCAGCTTGTTGTCCAGCGAGTCGCGGGCGGTCAGCATCAGTACGGGGGTCTGCTTGCGCGCTTCGTTGCGCAGCTTGCGGCAGACTTCAATGCCGTCCATGCCCGGCAGGTTCAGGTCCAGAACGATGGCGTCGAACTCGTGGACCACCGCCAGGTGCAGGCCGGTCACGCCGTCGGCGGCGAAGTCCACGGTGTGGCCACGATCCTCAAGGTAGTCGCCAAGGTTGGCGGCGATGTCGCTGTTGTCTTCGATTACGAGAATGCGCACTGGGACCTCTGGTTCTTGAAGGGTCGTCGGGGGGCCAGGCCCACCTGCTCAGGATGCCCCTGTGCGGGTGGACGCGACGTCTACCTGCTGAACGATACAGGTTCCATTCTTAACATTTCGTACCGAAGGGACGACACCGGCAAACGCCCCCGGGGCGAGCGCTCAGCGGCTGATGCGCTGCTGGTCGGTCAGCGCCCGGCGGCTGTCTTCCTGGGCCTTGCGACGCTGGGCCACGGTCAGGCAGACACTGGTCGGCATGTTGCTGCCGGTCAGGCGCTCGCGGCGGCAGATCATGCGGCTGTCGGCCTGGGCGCGGGTCATGATGGTGTTGACGATCTCCTGCTCGTTGAACAGGTCGTTGCGCTCCTGCGGGGCCAGCTCATCCAACTTCTCGCGGCCATTCATCTTGATCCGGATCCGGTTCAGCGCCTGCTGCACGCGGCTCTTGTCCTCCAGCCCGATCTCGCTGTAGTCCTCGCTGCCCATGGCCGTTTCAACGCGGCGGATCTGCTCGGATACCGGGGTGAAGGAATCCATCTGCACGGTGTCCTTCTGCGCCTTGGCCTGCACGGTGGCCACCAGGCCGAGCGACAGCATCAGGGCGAGCGTAGTGGTGCGGTACATGACGAGCTCCATGTTCGTCCATGAATAGGGTCTCGACTTTACGGTTGCGCCGATGCGTCCACAAGGGACGCACGGCAGGGTGACCGATGGCGGCCTGCGACCGGTCCAACCACGGTTACGGCTTGTAGTTGTTGAAGCGCTGGTTGTCGTTGAGGGCCTTGCGGCTGTCTTCCTGCGCCTTGCGGCGCTGGGCCACGGTCAGGCAGACGCTCTGCGGCATGTTGCTGCCGGTGGTGCGCTCGCGGCGGCAGACCATGCGGCTGTCGGCATGGGCGCGGGTCATGATCGTGTTGATCACTTCCTGGTCGTTGAAGATCTCGGTGCGGTCCTGCGGGCTCAACTGCTCTACCCGTTCGTGGTCGCCCATCTTGATCTTGATACGGCCCAGCGCCTGCTGCACACGGCTTTTGTCTTCCAGCCCGATCTCGCTGTAGTCCTCGGTGTTGATCGCCGTCTCAACGTTGCGGATCTGTTCGGCCACCGGTGCGTTGGCGTCGAACTTCACCTGCCCTTTCTCGGGCTTGGCGCGCGCGGTGGTGGCCAGTGCCAGGCCCAGCATCAGGGCGAAGGGGGTCATGCGCTGCATTGTTACCTCCAGGTTCTTCCATGAGTGGAACACCGACCCTGCGGTGCCACCGACACGCCGTTACGGCACCCCGGTGGACCGAAAGGCGGTGCGGTCAACGCCCGGCGGGCGGTGGGCTGAGCGTGTTGTAGCTGCGCTGGTCGTTGATCAGCGCCTTGCCTTTCTCTTCGATCCGGCGCCGTTCGGCCACGGTCAGGCAGCGGCTCCTGGGCATGTTGCTGCCGGTGGTGCGTTGGTACCTGCAGATCTGCCGGCTGTCGTCATGGCCACGCGCCATCAGGGTGTTGATGCGTTCCTGCTCGTTGAAGACCTCGGCCTGCAACTGCGGCGGCAGCTCCTGCACGGTCTGGCGTTCGCCCATGTGCTGGCGGATACGCGACAGCGCCTGCTGCACCTGGCCGCGATCCTCGGCAGACAGTTCGGCATAGTCGGGGGCAGCCAGCGCGGTTTCCACCTGGCGCATCTGCTCGGCGACCGACCCCTGCCGGTCCATCTGTACAGCGGTTTTCTCCGGCTTGGCGGCAACAGCGCCAGACAGGCCCAGCAGCAACGCGATCGTCATGATGCGGTACATCGCCAACCTCCCGATCCATCCCGGAACGAAGGGCCAACTCTACGACCGTCACGCGGCCTCCACAAGAGACCTTGGGCACAGAGCCGACAGGCATAAAAAAGGCCCAGGCGGTGCACCCGCCTGGGCCTGAAGTCGTATCCCGATACCGATCCTGCTGAGAGGCAGAGCTGCGGTTCGCTGAAGCCTACGCCGGCGCCGATTAAAGCCTCGTTAAAGCCCCGGATCATTTACCCATGAGAATCACAACCCCATGAATAATCAAGGCTTTTTGATCTTCTCTACGTGTTCGATGATGCGTGTGGCCACGTCCACACCGCAGGCCGCTTCGATGCCCTCCAGCCCCGGCGTGGAGTTGACCTCCAGCACCAGCGGGCCGCGCGCGGAGCGGATCAGGTCCACGCCGCACACCGACAGGCCCAGCGCCTTGGCCGAACGCACCGCCACCTGCTGCTCGGCGCGACTGGCCTTGGCCGCCACGGCGGTGCCGCCAGCGTGCAGGTTGGAGCGGAAGTCACCCTCCGGTGCCTGTCGCTGCATCGACGCCACCACCTGGTCGCCCACCACGAAGCAGCGCAGGTCGGCGCCCTTGGCCTCGCCGATGAATTCCTGCATCAGGAAGTTGGCGTACAGGCCGCGCAGCGCTTCGACAATGCCGCGCGAGGCACTGGCCTTTTCGGTCAGGATCACGCCGCGACCCTGGGTGCCCTCATTGAGCTTCACCACATGCGGCGGCGGGCCAAGCATGGACAGCAGATCGACGGTGTCATCGGGGTTGTCGCCGAACACGGTAACCGGCATGTCGATGCCCTTGGCCGCCAGCAGCTGGTGCGCGCGCAGCTTGTCTCGCGAACGCAGGATGGCATCGGACGGATTGGGCGTGCGTGCGCCCATCAGTTCGAACTGGCGCAGCACGGCGGTGCCGTAGCGGGTGATCGAGGCACCGATGCGCGGAATGACCATGTCCACGCCGGTCATCGGCCGGCCCTTGTAGTGCATGGAAAAGCCATCGGCGGCGATGCGCATGTAGCAGCGCAACGGGTCGAGGATGCGCACGGTGTGGCCGCGCGCGCGCGCCGCCTCGACCAGCCGACGGGTGGAATACAGGGAGCTGTTGCGGGACAGGATGGCGAGCTTCATCGCGGAGGGATCGGTCGGCAGGCGCGCAGCATAGCGCGGGCGTGTGGCGGGCGGATGATGCCCGTCGTCGACGATCTCGAGCGTTGTGGATGAAGCTTCAGCTGTCCCGTTCAGCACTGACCTGGAAGCCACGGGCCGCTTCGCCCAGCGCCGCCACGCAGGCCATCTGCAGGGCAGAATTGCTGAACGCCTGCTGGTAGATCTGCTCGAGCAGTTCCGCGGCCTTGGGACCACCGGCACGCCCCAGCGCGCGCACGGCTTCAAGCTGCTTGTTCGAGCCGACGCCGGCGGAAAGAAAGATCCGATGGATGCGCTCGACGACGTCGTTCCGGCAGTTCATGGAAGGCAGCTCCTGATCAGTATCCGCTCACGCTAGTTGCTCAGTGC
The DNA here is from genome assembly GCF_059337855.1 of Stenotrophomonas maltophilia complex sp. Om-AH-Sm3. Taxonomy (NCBI): domain Bacteria; kingdom Pseudomonadati; phylum Pseudomonadota; class Gammaproteobacteria; order Lysobacterales; family Lysobacteraceae; genus Stenotrophomonas; species Stenotrophomonas maltophilia complex sp. Om-AH-Sm3. The sequence goes on from NZ_JBYBLQ010000008.1 coordinate 48,558, forward strand.
GGGCCTGCCCATGGGAAAAGTTTGAAGCGTTACGCGCCCCTCCGCAGCGCCTCTAGGAGTTCTACGAAAATGTCGCTTTCGGCTGGAAGCAGGCGAGCGTGCCGATCACCATGGAAGCCCCTCCCAAAGCGGAAATCCCGATGTCGAAAATGGAGCAACTTGCACAGAAGCTGCAGCAGTCCGCACACGCGGAGCAGGCCAGGGCCGCCGCTGTCGAAAAGCAGTACCAGGACTGGATCCAATCGCTGCATGTGTTGTTCGACACCCTCGAACTGTGGCTGCAAGCGTTGGTGCAGGCGCAGGTGGCCACGCTGCGTCGGGACACGGTCACCATCACCGAGAATCCGTCATCCGGGGAACTGAAAACCTACGCGGCCCCCGCACTGACCCTGAACGTCAATGGCAAGGCCGCCGCGATCAAGCCTCTTGCCCGCTTCTGCTTCGGCTGCCAGGGACGGGTGGATATTCTGGCCCGGGAAAACCAGTGGCACCTGACACGGCACTTGGAGCCGGGCGAGGTCTGGTACCTGCACACGCATGATCGCGCCCAGGGACGCGTGCTGGACGCGGACGCGTTGGCCGCGGTGTTCGCGGCGTACTGAGGCGGTCTGGAGGGACCTGCGCGGCGGAAAGCGGCGCGGTCTTGAAGGATGGAGCGGGCGATGGGAATCGAACCCACGTCAGTAGCTTGGGAAGCTACAGCTCTACCATTGAGCTACGCCCGCGTTGCGGTGGAAAGTCTATGCGCTGGGGCCGGTGTTGCGCAATGGTGCCCCCGCATCAGAGCGGGGCCGGATCCCCTTCGTTCCCGAAAGGGCTCCGGCCCCGCCTGGTTTCTGCTTAGAAGCTGCCGCTGAAGTTGGCGAACAGCGTCGCGTCCTGGGCACGCTTCTGCCCGGCCGAAGCGCTCAGGCCGAAGTTGCTCTGCAGGCCGAACAGCTCGGTACGGGCACCCAGCACCACGGTGGCGTAGTTCTTGTCGAAGTTCAGGCCCGGCACGCGATAGCTGCCCAGTTCCGGCAGGGTCTGCAGCCATGCGCTGGCCTGCTTGGTGTCTTCGAACTCGTGGTCGTAGGTCACCTGCGCGTACGGCTTGACGGTGCCGCCATCGAAGCGGGCCTGCCAGCCGATGCGGCCGACGGTCGAATCGACGTTCTGGCGGTCGTAGCCCAGTGCGGTGGCCAGGGTGCCGGCCGCAGCGCTTTCGGTGTAGCCATCGATCTTCACCTTCTGCCAGATCACCGAAGCAATCGGGCCGTGGCGGAAACCGCCTTCGGTGCCGAACTCGTAGCCGGCGTTCAGCGCGGCGGTCAGGTTGCTGCCGTCCGGCGAACCGCCGTGCTCACGAGTGGCCGGGCCCAGCTGGACCTTGCGGTTCACGTCATAGGACAGCCAGGTGTAGCTGACCTGGCCATTGATCCAGATGCGGTCACCATACCAGCCGGCGAACAGACCGGCAGTGGTGTCCTTCTGGGTGAAGTCGCCACGGCTGTTGCCGAAGTCTGCGTTGAGGCGGCCGAAGCCGGCGAAGCCGCCGAACACCATGCCGTCGCGTGCCCAGTCGATACCGAACAGGCCGGCGGGCGCCAGGCCGTCGTACAGGTCGGCATGGTCATAACGCTGCAGGTCACCGCGCACGCCGCCCCACCAGGACAGGCCATCGGCCGGGCGACCACCCAGGTGCATGCTGACCTGGTCGGCACGCGAACGGCCGATGGTCTGGGCCGAATGGCTCAGCACCTGCTGCAGACGCGGGCCTTCCAGCACCGAGACAGCATACTGGCCCAGCAGCTGATGGCCGGCGGTGGTCGGATGCACGCCGTCGGCGAACAGGTAGGTGTTGGCTGCATCCGGGCTGACGTAACTGGTCGGGTTGCAGCCGATGATGCTGGCGGTGGAGTTGTTCGGATCGATCCTGCAGGCGGTGCTGGTGACGTTGGTGAAGCCGTACATGCCCGGATTGGCAGTCACTTCGCGCAGGATGCTGAAGGTATCGAGCGGAATGAACTCGATGCCTGCCTGCTTCAGGCCACCGTACAGCGCCTTGTTGTAGCCGGCCGACAGTGCGGTGGCGGCGGCGGCATTGGGGCCGCGGAACTGCGGGGTGATGCCCACATCCGGCAGGTTCGGTACCAGCACGTACTGGGCACCAGCCTGCTTCAGCGCACCTACCAGCGCGATCTGGTCGGTGACCGCTGCGCCGATGATGCCCTGCACCTGGGCCTGCGACGCGCCACCTGCCGCCGCACGGGTGGCCGCAAACAGATCATTGGCGCCTCCCCATACGGTGTACAGGGCGTTGCCGTCAGCCTTGCCACCGTTCGCGGCAAGGTAGCGGGTTGCTTGCGACTTCAGCGACGGAATCACGCCCAGGCCACCGGCCTCGTCCACCGATACCCGGGCACCGCCCACGGCGTAGTTATCGCCACTCTGGCCGTTGCCGTTGGCACCCCCGTTGAGGCCGTAGTAGTTGGCGACCTGCTGTGCCCACACCCAACCCGGGTTGGTGGTGAACTGGCCGGTGACCGGCTGAACGCCCGGATCGAGCAGCGGCCGGAAATAGCCGGCGTCGGTGAGGCTGTCGCCGAAGAACACGGCCTTGGAATACGGACTTTCGCCTGCCATGGCCGGCAGCGCGGCGAGTGCGATCGCAGCCGCCATCAGGGAGCGGATCGGGTGTTTGCTGAGCTGCATCTAGGAACTCCTGTGGGGTAAATAGGTTGGAATCCGGCACACGTACGCCGGCGCACGGTCAATGGTTTCACCGGGCCGCCGTTTGCTCACGCTGCGCCGCCGCATGGATTGTCGCCTGAGCACGCCGAAGCCTGCTGTGCTGGAGCTGGCGCCCCGATCAAATTGCAAACGTTCCGATCACGAAGGGCTATAAGCGACAATGCAGGCATGAACATCCAGCTCAACGGCGAACCCCGCACCCTGCCCGCCTCGGCGACCCTTCACGACCTGCTCGAGGCCGAGCAGCTGCTGCAGCGCCGGGTGGCAGTGGAGGTCAACGGCGAGATCGTCAGCCGCAGCCGCCATCGCGAGCATGTCCTGGCTGAAGGCGACATTGTCGAGATCGTGCACGCGCTGGGTGGGGGCTGAGGCCTGTCCGGGTTTGCCGGCCAGCGGCCGGCACTACCCATGCCGATCCACGGCCGGCACGCCATTGCGTGATCCCATCTTCAGGCGGATAGGCGATAATCGCGCCATGAACGTTCATGTCTCCCCCGATTCGCTGGTGATCGCCGGCAAGACCTATGGCTCGCGGCTGCTCACCGGCACCGGCAAGTTCAAGGACCTGGAAGAAACCCGCCTGGCCACCGAGGCTGCTGGCGCCCGGATCGTCACCGTGGCCATCCGCCGCACCAACATCGGGCAGAACCCGGGCGAGCCGAACCTGCTGGACGTGCTGCCACCGGAGCGCTTCACCATCCTGCCCAACACCGCTGGCTGCTACACCGCCGAAGACGCGGTGCGTACCTGCCGCCTGGCCCGTGAGCTGCTGGACGGCCACAACCTGACCAAGCTGGAAGTGCTGGGCGACCAGAAGACCCTGTACCCGGACGTGGTGCAGACCCTCAAGGCCGCCGAGCAGCTGGTCAAGGACGGCTTCGAGGTGATGGTCTACACCTCCGACGACCCGATCCTGGCCAAGCGCCTGGAAGAGATCGGCTGCGCCGCAGTGATGCCGCTGGCCGCGCCGATCGGTTCGGGCCTGGGCATCCAGAACAAGTACAACCTGCTGCAGATCATCGAAGACGCCAAGGTGCCGATCATTGTTGATGCCGGCGTGGGCACCGCGTCGGATGCGGCGATCGCGATGGAACTGGGCTGCGACGGCGTGTTGATGAACACCGCCATTGCCGGTGCGCGCAACCCGGTGCTGATGGCCACTGCCATGCGCAAGGCAGTCGAGGCCGGCCGCGAGGCTTTCCTGGCCGGGCGCATCCCGCGCAAGCGCTACGCCAGCGCATCCTCTCCGGTGGACGGGCTGATCGGCTGATGACCAATCCTTTTGACAGCGCCGGCTCCAAGGCCCCACCCAAGCCCTTCACCGTAAGCGAGGGCCGCCGCGAGGTGCGCAGCTTCGTGTTGCGCCAGGGACGTTTCACCCCCGCCCAGCAGCGCGCGTTCGACGAACGCTGGCCGCGCTTCGGCCTCGACTACACCGGCCAGCCGCGTGACCTGGATGCCACCTTCGGCCGCCCGGCACACAAGGTGCTGGAAATCGGCTTCGGCAACGGTGCCGCGCTGCGCTTCGCCGCCCAGCACGATCCGTCGCGCGACTACATCGGCATCGAAGTGCACGCCCCCGGCGTGGGCCGGTTGCTGAACGCGCTGGCTGAGGACAATGCCGACCACGTGCGCCTGTACCACCATGACGCGGTGGAAGTGCTGCAGAACGAGATCGCCGATGGCGCGCTCGATGAAGTGCGCATCTACTTCCCGGACCCGTGGCACAAGAAGCGCCACAACAAGCGCCGCCTGCTGCAGCCGGCATTTGCCGAGCTGCTGGTGCGCAAGCTGCGCCCGGGTGGCCGCCTGCACTGCGCCACCGACTGGGAAGACTACGCCGAGCAGATGTGGGACGTGCTTGACGCGACTGCCGGCCTGGTCAACCGCGCCGGCCCGCGTGGCAGCGTGCCGCGTCCGGACTGGCGCCCGCAGACCCACTTCGAGACCCGCGGCCAGAAACTCGGCCACGGCGTCTGGGACCTGCTGTACGACCGCACCTGATGATCGCCTGAGGACGCCGCGCCCCACATGGATACCGCGCTGACGCTGACCAACGACATGAAGCTCGTGCTCGGGCTGGTCGGCTTCACGATGGCGATGTTCCTGTTCGAGCGCATCCGCGCCGACGTGGTCGCGCTGGTGGTGCTGGTGGTACTCGGTGTCACCGGCCTGATCGCGCCGGAGGAGATCTTCGGCGGTTTCTCCGGTAACGCGGTGATGAGCATCATCGCCACCACCATCCTCGGTGCGGGCCTGGACCGCACCGGGGCGCTGAACCGGCTGGCCGCATGGCTGCTGCGGCGCGGCCACGGCGTCGAACAGCGGCTGCTGATGATGACCACCGCCATCGCCGGCCTGAACTCGTCCTTCATGCAGAACCCGTCGGTGATGGCCTTGTATCTGCCGGTCGCCTCGCGACTGGCAGCGCGCACCGGGCTGACGATGCAGCGCCTGCTGCTGCCGATCTCGGCGGCGATCGTGATGGGCGGTGCGCTGACCATGGTCGGCAATTCGCCGCTGATCCTGCTGAACGATCTGCTGGCCTCGGCCAACAACAACCTGCCTTCCGGCCTGGCCACCATCGAGCCGCTGCGCATGTTCGCGCCGCTGCCGATTGGCGTGGCACTGCTGATCGCCTCGCTGCTGTACTTCCGCTACTACGGCGACCGCAAGCTGATCGAGGAAGAAACCCTGGTCAACGACGGGGTCACCCCAGCACGCACCGAGAGCTACTTCGCCAAGACCTATGGCATCGAAGGCGATGTGTTCGAGCTGGTGGTCAGCGCGGAAAGTCCGCTGGTGGGCATGACCCTGGGCGAGGCCGAGACCCTGCACGACGCCCCGCTGCTGCTGGCCCTGAAAACCGGTAATGACACCCGCCTGGCGCCGCCGGCGGAGATGCGCATCTGGGTAGGCAGCGTGCTCGGTGCGATGGGCCCGCGCCAGCAGATCAACGATTTCGCGCAGAACCAGTTCCTGCGCATGTCTTCGCGCCTGAAGCACCTGGGTGACCTGTTCAACCCGAGCCGCGCCGGTATTTCCGAGGCGGTGGTACCGCCGACCTCGAACGTGATCGGCAAGAGCGCGGCCGACCTGCGCCTGCGCAAGGAGCGTGGCATCAGCCTGCTGGCGATCAACCGCGACAAGCAGGTGATCCGCGAGGACGTGCGCGACGTGCAGTTGCGTGCAGGCGACATGCTGGTCTTCCACAGCATCTGGACCGACCTGGCACAGGCGGCCAAGAGCCGCGACTTCGTGGTGGTGACCGACTATCCGACCGGCGAGCAGCGCCCGCACAAGTTCAAGATTGCGATGGCGATCTTCGCGCTGACCATCCTGATCGCGCTGACCAGCAAGCTGCCGGTCGCGCTGACGCTGATGACCGGCGTGGCCGGCATGCTGCTGACCGGCGTGCTGCGCATGGACGAGGCGTATGCCTCGATCAACTGGAAAACGGTGTTCATGATGGCCGGGCTGATTCCGCTCGGCTGGGCGATGGATTCCAGCGGCGCGGCGGCATGGGTGGCCGGCCACACCATCGACAAGCTGCCCACCGGCATTCCGATCTGGGTGCTGGAAGTGGCGCTGGCGCTGTTGACCACGGCGTTCTCGCTGGTGATCAGCCATGTGGGCGCGACCATCGTGATGGTGCCCATTGCGGTGAACCTGGCGCTGGCAGCGGGCGGCAACCCGACCGCGTTCGCGCTGATCGTGGCGCTGTCGGCGTCCAACAACCTGATGACGGCCTCCAACCCGGTGATTTCGATGATCACTGGCCCGGCCAATTACACCCCGCGCGAGATGTGGCGGGTCGGCGGACCGTTGTCGCTGATCTACACCTGCGTGGTGGTGTTGATGATCAACCTGATGTTCTGAGGGTTGGGTTTGTTGGCAGGGCTGCGCCCTGCACCCGCAGAAGCCGAAGCAACAGCAACAGCAACAGCGTGCATTCCGTGGGATGGCGGGGTGGGTCCACGCCATGCGTGGATGCCTTTGTAGAATCGAGCCGTGCTCGACTGCTTCCGGCCTCAGGCCAGATAGACCTGCCCATCGCGGATATCGACCGGCACCGCACGCAGGCGGTCGCCCTTGCACGGGCCGGCAATGCAGTCGCCGCTGTCCAGCGTGAACGAGGCGCCATGCGCGGCGCACACCAGGTGGCCCTCGCGGCTCTTCAGGAACTGGCCCGGGGCCCAGTCCAGGCGACGGCCGGCGTGCGGGCAGATGTTCAGGAATGCGCGCACCTGCGCGCCGTCGCGGTACAGCACCAGCGATTCGGCATCGCCATCGATCACCGCTTCGACCTCGGCAAACGCGCCATCGGCAATGGCATCAAGGGCGATCAGGGCAGCAGCGATAGTCATGGCGAAAGCTCGGACGGTAAACCGGAATTGTCGCATGCCTGCTCAGGTGACTGGCTGTGACATGAACACAAGTCATTGATCCGTAATAAGCACAGGCTATATTTAACGAGTTTTTCACTCAATGACAGTGGCGCGTCCCGATACTCTGTTTTCGCTGATCCCAGCCTATCGAGCCGCCATGTTCAACCGCGCATCCGCCTTCAACCAGTTCCGCACCCTGTTCGCGCCGCGCAAGCCGCGCCATCCGTTGGTGCGCGTTGCCGTGGGCCTGCTCGGCCTGGCGATCCTGGCCGCGATGGTGTTCATCGGTGTGTTCGTCGGTGCCGCGATGATCCTGGTTGGCCTGGCATGGAAGCTGCTGGCCTCGCGCAAGCCGGGCGCCGCGCGTCCGGTGGACCCGACCGTGGTCGAGGGCGAGTACCGCGTGGTGCGCAAGCCGGTGTTGCCGGCCTCGCGCTGATCCAGGCCTTCCGCGCCCGCTGACGGCGGGCGCCATGCGTTCTAGACTGCGGGCACGCCCTTCCTGGATGCCCGCATGTCCGATGTCTCCGATGTGATCCCTGCCGTAGCCCTGCCGCGTGTACCGGTAGCCGGTGGCGGCAGCTTCCCCGTGCACCGTATCTACTGCGTCGGCCGCAACTTCGCCGACCACGCCCGCGAAATGGGCGCGGCGGTGCCGGCGGCCGATGACCGCGGCCGCCCGATGTTCTTCAGCAAGCCGGCCGACGCCATCGTGGTCGGCCACGACGATGCCATCCCCTATCCGCCAGCAACCGCCAACCTGCACCACGAAGTGGAACTGGTGGTGGCGATCGGTCGCGATGCGCCCGCCGGCGAGCTGGCCGTCGCCGACGCCGATGCGCTGGTCTACGGCTACGCCGTTGGCCTGGATCTGACCCGCCGCGATCTGCAGGCCGCAGCCAAGGACAAGGGCCATCCTTGGGATGCCGCGAAGGGGTTCGATGCCTCCGCGCCGATCAGCGAAATCGTGCACGCCGAAGAAGTCGGCGACCTGGCTGCGCTGAACCTGTCGCTGGAGGTCAACGGCGAGGTGCGCCAGCAGGCACTGCTCGACCAGATGATCTGGAACGTGCCGGAGATCCTGCATGAGCTGTCCAAGCTGTGGCAGCTGCGTGCCGGTGACCTGGTGTTCATGGGCACCCCGTCCGGGGTGGCTGCGCTGAAGCCCGGCGACCGCTTCAGTGCCCGCCTGGAAAACGTGGCCGAGCGCCACGGCGTGATCGCCGGCTGACGTCACCTGCGCTACCCTGCGCGCTGTCCACTTCCCCACCGGAGAAAAACAACAATGGGAATGCTCACCGAGTTCAAGGAATTCGCCATGCGCGGCAACGTCATCGACCTCGCCGTCGGCGTGGTGATCGGCGCGGCCTTCGGCAAGATCGTGACGGCGCTGGTCGAGAAGATCATCATGCCGCCGCTGGGCCTGCTGATCGGCAAGGTGGACTTCTCGCAGCTGGCGTGGACGCTGTCGCCGGCACGGATCGGCCCGGACGGCAAGGAGATTCCGGCGGTGGTGATCGGCTACGGTGATTTCATCAACACCCTGATCCAGTTCGTGATCGTGGCTTTCGCGATCTTCATCGTGGTCAAGGCGATCAACCGCCTGTCTCGCAAGAAGGAAGCTGCACCAGCCGCACCGGCCGAGGAAGTGGTGCTGCTGCGCGAGATCCGCGACAGCCTGAAGAAATAAGGTATCGGGCGCCTACGGGCGCCCCTCCCACCTGTAGAGCCGAGCCCACGCTCGGCTGATCTGCAAAAGGCAGCCGAGCATTGGCTCGGCTCTACAGAAGCAGGCGAAAGCCCCGCCCCGGCGGGGCTTTCGCTTTGCTGCATCTGGCGGGAAACAGCATCCGCGCCAGCCATGACCTCCCGCCCATGCGCCGGGCTGAACGACTGTTAAGCTCCAAGGCTTAGGTCCCTTCCCGGAGTTGTCCATGCGTCGCCGCGTTCTTGCCATCGCATCCTCCCTCGCCCTGCTGGCCGCCCCGGCCTTCGCGGCGCCGCACACCACTACCCTGCCCCCGGCGTCGCTGGCCACCGCCGCACAGCTGCGCGACCAGGCCTTGGCCGATGACACCGGCTGGAAGGTGGTCGAATCGCTCACCACCGAGATCGGCCCGCGCATCGCCGGCAGCGAGGCTGACGCCCGCGCCGTGGCCTGGGCCGAAGCCAAGTTCAAGGCACTGGGCTTCGACAAGGTGTGGAAGGAACCGGTGACCTTCCCGAAGTGGGAGCGCCGCAGTGAACATGCTGCCGTGACCGGCAAAAATCCGCAGCCGCTGCAGATCACCGCACTGGGCGGCAGCCCGGGCGGCACCGTTGAAGCCGAGGTGGTGCGCTTCGCCGACCTGGCCGCACTGCAGGCGGCGCCGGCCGGTTCGCTCAAGGGCAAGATCGCCTTCGTCGATTACCAGATGCTGCCGTTCCGCGATGGCCGCGACTACGGCCGCGGCGGCGCGATCCGCAGCAAGGGTCCGTCCGAGGCGATCCGCAAGGGCGCGGTCGGTTTCCTGATGCGTTCGGCCGGCACCGACTCGCACCGCGTGCCGCACACCGGCATCACCCGTTTCGATGACGGCCTGACCCCGGTGCCGTCTGCGGCACTGTCGGTGCCCGATGCCGACCAGCTGGCCCGCCTGCTGGCCCGTGGCAGCACCACGGTGAAGGTGGCGCTGGACTGCGGCTGGGATGGTACGGCGACCTCGTACAACGTGATCGGCGAGATCACCGGCCGCAGCCTGCCGAAGGAAGTAGTGGTGATCGGCGGGCATCTGGATTCGTGGGACCTGGGCACCGGCGCGGTGGATGACGGCGCGGGCGTGGGCATCACCATGGCCGCAGGCCACCTGATCGGCCAGCTGAAGCAGGCACCGAAGCGCACCATCCGCGTGATCGCCTTCGCCAACGAGGAACAGGGCCTGTATGGCGGCAAGGCCTATGCCGAAGCGCACGCGAAGGACGTGGCCCTGCACCAGCTGGCCGCCGAGAGCGACTTCGGCGCGGGCCGCATCTACGCCTTCAATACCGGTTCGCCGAATCCGGAAGGCTCGCGCGAAGCGACGAAGCAGATTGCCGAAGTAATGAAGCCGCTGGGCATCGAGTACCAGGCCGACAAGGGTGGCCCGGGCCCGGACGTCGGCCCGCTGGCCGCCAAGGGCGGTGCGTGGGCGTGGCTGGCGCAGGACGGCTCGGACTACTTCCACCTGCACCACACCGCCGACGACACGCTGGATAAGATCGACCCGAAGGCGCTGGCACAGAACGTGGCCGCCTACACTGTGTTCGCCTACCTGGCGGCGGAAGCCGATGGCAGCTTCGGCAGCGAGGCCAAGGCGACCACGCCGCCGAACGAATGATGCGGTAGCGCCGGGCCATGCCCGGCGTTTGCGGCGGGAAGAGCGGTGCGAACCAAGGTTCGCACCCACCAAGTCAGATCCCGCATCGGTAGCGTCGGGCCAATGCCCGGCAAGCGCAGCGGCACGAGCGGTGCGAACCAGGGTTCGCACCCACCGGGCGTCACTCAGCCGCGGCGGCTCGCCCACTGCGCCAGCAGCACGGCCGTGGCGGAAGCGACATTCAGGCTTTCCACCGCGCCGCTGCCGGGGATCGAGACCTGCAGATCGCACTGGCTCGCCAGGCCACGGTCCATGCCCTCGCCTTCGGCGCCCATCACGTACACCAGCCGGTCTGGCAGGGACGCGCGGAACACGTCATCACCGCCCTCGACCAGGGTCGCGGCCAGGCCGAAACCGGCTGCGCGCAGTTGTGCCATTGCCTGAGCGGTCTCCGGCAGCTGCACCAGCGGCACCGCTTCGGCGCCGCCTTCGGCCACGCGCGCGGCGGCGCCGGACAGGGCCAGCGTGCTGCCGGCCGGCAACAGCAGCGCCTTGGCACCGAAGTGCGCGGCCGAGCGCAGGATCGCGCCGAGGTTGTGCGGGTTGCCCACGCCATCCAGCCACAGCGCCAGCGCCGGGCCGTCACCGACCTGCTGCAGCCACTGCGCCAGCGGCAGTGCCGGTGCGCGCAGCATGTCGGCCACCACGCCTTCGTGATGGGTGGTGCCGGCCAGCTTGTTCAGATCGCCATCCTCGACCACGCGGTAGCCCACGCGGTTGGCCACGCACCACTTCAACAACGGCTGCAGGCGCGGAATGCGTGCTTCCAGCAGGTACAGCTTGCGCAGCGCCTGCGGCCGCGCTTCGAACGCAGCCAGCACGGCATTCAAGCCGTACAGACGCAGCTCATCGCTGCCACCGCGCCCACCACCGCCCGTGGCCGGCACCTCCGGGCGCGGCAACGGCGTTGCGCGCGGCGGACGGGCGGACGGGCGGCGGTTGTTCCAAGGGTTGTTCACTTACACACTCTCCTGCTTGCGCTGGCGCCAGAAATCGGCGTTCTTGATGCCCAGGGCATCAGGGTCGAACACCGGATCCTGGCCCAGCTTCTTCTGTCGTTCGTAGTCACGCAGGGCCAGCATCGCCGGCTTCTGGATGATGAGGATGGCAATGATGTTCAGCCAGGCCATCAGGCCCACGCCGATGTCGCCAAGCGCCCAGGCCAGGGTGGCATTGTGGAACGCGCCGAACACCACCATGCCGATGATGCCCAGGCGCAGCACCAGCACCGTCAGCGGGCGCTTCCTGTTGTGGTTTACATAGCTGAGGTTGGTCTCGGCCATGTAGTAGTACGCCATGATGGTAGTGAAGGCGAAGAAGAAGATGGCGATGGACACGAATGCCGAACCCCAGCCCGGCAGCACCGCTTCCACGCCGGCCTGGGCGTAACCGGCGCCTTCGGGAATACCGGCCAGGCCCTGGAAGATCGGCGGTGCGCTGGCACCTGCCGGCGAGTACACGTTGTAGGTGCCGCTGGCCAGGATCAGGAACGCGGTGGCGGTGCACACCATCATGGTGTCGAAGTAGATGGCGAAGGCCTGCACATAGCCCTGCTTGGCCGGGTGCGAGACTTCCGAGGCGGCCGCTGCATGCGGGCCCGAACCCTGGCCGGCTTCGTTGGCGTAGATGCCGCGCTTGATGCCCCACTCCACGGCCAGGCCCATCATGGCGCCGAATGCGGCATGCGTGCCGAAGGCACTCTTGAAGATGATGCCGAACATTTCCGGCACGCGGTCGTAGTTGATGACCATGATGATGATGGCCATCAGGATGAAACCGGCAGCCATGAACGGCACCACCACTTCGGCGAAGTTGGCGATGCGTTTGACGCCACCGAAGATCACCACGCCCAGCAGCAGCGCGACCACGATGCCGATGCCCAGCTTCAGCGCCTGCACCGATTCCATGCCGAAGGCCTGGCCGTCGAGCGGCCCGCACAGCGCGGTGCCACGGCAGGCGTTGATGATGCTGTCGGCGATGGCATTGGCCTGCACGCCCGGCATCAGGAAACCTGCGGCGATGATCGTGGCGATGGCGAAGGCCAGCGCATACCACTTCAGGCCCATCGCCTTCTCGATGTAGTACGCCGGGCCACCGCGGTAGCGGCCTTCGGCGTCCTTGGTCTTGTACATCTGCGCCAGGGTGCATTCCACGTATGAGGTGGACGCGCCGAGGAAGCCCATCACCCACATCCAGAAGATCGCCCCGGGGCCGCCGAAGGCGATGGCCGTGGCCACGCCGGCGATGTTGCCGATGCCCATGCGGCCGGCCATCGACATGGCCAAGGCCTGGAACGAGGACACGCCGGCGTCGGATTTCTCACCCCTGACGGTGAGGCGGCACATTTCGAAGAAGCCACGGATCTGCATGAAGCGCGTGCGCAGGCTGAAGAACAGGCCGGCGCCCAGGCACACGAAGATCAGTGCCTTGCTCCAGATGATGCTGTTGATGAAGTGTACGGTTGCTTCCACGCGCGCTCTCTCCAGTCGGCGGGTTGTAAGGACGTCCCGTCGGCTGGAGGGGACCGGTCGATTCTCCCTGATCGCAGGCCGCTGCGGTAGCGCTGTCGTGTAGCGCCGAGCCCATGTCCGGCTTGGGCCCCGGAATCAGCCGAGCATGGGCTCGGCGCTACAGCGGCCAGCCCGCGCGTTCAGGGCAGCTGCGTGCGTACCCGGGCGAAGCGGCGCAGGTCGTGCAGCGCGCCGCGCTTGTAGACCGCGCAGCGCTCCACGCCCTCTTCCTGGAAGCCGTTCTTCTCCAGCACCCGGGCCGAGCCGAGATTGAAGTCGACCACCGTGGCCTGCAGCCTGAACAGGCGCAGCTCGTCCATCACCCAAGGCGCAAACACACCGACCACCCGGGTCATCAGGCCCTGGCCCCAGTAGGCCCGGCCCAGCCAGTAACCCAGTTCGGCGGTATGCCCACGCTCGGCCACGCCCTGCTGGGCACCGACGCTGCCGCAGGCCTGGCCGTCTATCTCGATGGCCAGGTTCAGGGTGCCGGGAGCCAGCACGCGGCCGGCGAGGAAGGCCTCGCCATCCCCGCGCGTGTACGGGTACGGAAAGCGATCACGCAGGCCCCGCGACACCTCGGCGTCGTTGGCGTGGTGCAGCAGCGATTCCAGATCATCCGGGCGCCAGGGGCGCAATTGGAAGCCTTCACCTCGCAGCACGGTGGTCGGGTCAGGCATGGCCACCCACCGACGGTGATTCCGCTTCCTGCTTCTCCAGCTCGCGCTTCACCGCTTCCGGCGAGCGGGTGTACGGGGCCAGCCGTGCGTAGAACGCCGGCACCACGAACAGCGACAGGAAGGTCGAAAGGGTTACGCCGAAGATGATCACGATGCCGATCGTGCCACGGCTGGCCGAGCCGGGGCCACCGGCGACCACCAGCGGGATCGCGCCGACCACGGTGGCGATCGAGGTCATCAGGATCGGGCGCAGGCGCACCATCGCCGATTCGATGATCGCCTCGCGCACCGTGCGCCCGTCATCGCGCAGCTGGTTGGCGAATTCGACGATGAGGATGCCGTTCTTCGCGGCCAGGCCAACCAGCATCACGATGCCGATCTGGCTGAACAGGTTCACCGTGCCGCCACTCACCCACAGGCCGACCAGCGCACCGAGCACACCCAGCGGCACGGTCAGCATGATGGTGAGCGGGTGGATGAAGCTTTCGAACTGCGCGGCCAGCACCAGGTACACCACCAGCAGGGCCATCGCGAAGGTCAGCAGCACCGCGCCGCCGGCACTCTGGTACTCACGCGACTCACCCTTCCAGTTCACCTGTGCGTACTGCGGCAGTTCTTCCCGGGCCACGTTCTGTGCCCAGGCAATGGCCTCGCCCAACGGATAGCCTGGCGCCAGGCCGGCACTGATGGTGATCGAGCGCAGTCGGTTGAAGCGGTTCAGGGTTCCGGCCTCAGCCACTTCGCTCAGCGTGACCAGGTTGGACAGCGGCACCAGCTCGCCGGAGGTGGCACGCACGCGGATCGCGGCCAGGTCGGCCGGGCTGGCACGGCCATCGCGCCCGGCCTGCACCAGCACGTCGTACTCCTCGCCGTTGTCGACGAAGGTGGTGACGCGGCGCGAACCCATCATGGTTTCCAGCGCCGATCCGATCGCGGTGACCGGCACGCCGAGGTCGGCCGCGCGCTGGCGGTCGATGTTCACCCGCATCTGCGGCCGGGTTTCCTTGTAGTCCGAGTCGGGGCCGACCAGGCCGGGATTGTCGGCCATGCGCAGCAGGATGCGGTCGCGCCACTGCGCGATCTCGGCATATTCGGGACCGCCCAGCACGATCTGGAACGGCTGCCCGCCACTGCGCACCAGGCCACCGCCCACCTGCGTGCGCACGCGCACGCCGCGGATGGTGTCCAGTTCTTTCTGCAGCGCGTCGGCCACTTCAGGCGTCCCCTCGCTGCGCTGGCGCCACGGCTGCAGGAAGATGCTGACGCGGCCGGTGTGCATCTCCTCGCTGGCGCCCCAGCCGCCCGGCACGCGCGGGTTGGCGCGCACGATCGGCTTGTCCGGGCCGACATGCGGCGCCAGCAGCGCTTCTACCTGCTGCACCTGCTGCACGGTGTAGTCGTAGCCGGCGCCTTCCGGGCCGTCGATCATGATCTGGAACGAACCGCGGTCTTCGGCCGGCGCCAGTTCCGACGGCAGCAGCTTGAGCAGGCCCCAGCTGGCAGCCAGTGCGGCCACCATCACCAGCAGGTAGATCCAGGTGCGGTCGACATGGTGGTCGAGCACGCGGCCATAGCTCGAGGCCAGGCGCTCCAGATTGCGGTTGATGAAGCCATGCAGGCCACGCGGTGCCTGCCCTGTGTGCGGCTTGAGCAGCTTGGACGCCATCATCGGCGTCAGCGTCAGCGCTACGAATGCGGACAGCGCCACCGCTGCCGCCAGCGCCACCGCCAGCTCGCGGAACAGGCGCCCGGTATTGCCTTCCAGGAAACCGACCGGCAGGAACACCGCCACCAGCACGGCGGTGGTGGCGATCACCGCGAAGGCAACCTGCGTGGTACCGCGCTTGGAGGCCACCAGTGGGGGCTCGCCCAGGTCGATGCGGCGCTGCACGTTTTCCACCACCACGATCGCATCGTCCACCACCAGGCCGATGCACAGCACCAGTGCCAACAGGGTCAGCAGGTTGATCGAGAAGTCGAACGCGTACAGTGCGATGAACGCGGCCACCAGGCAGACCGGCACGGTCACCGCCGGAATCAGTGCGGCACGGAAGCTGCCGAGGAACAGCCAGATCACCGCCAGCACCAGGATCATTGCCTCCACCAGCGTGGCGTAGACGCGGTCAACGGCGGCTTCGATGAAGGTGGTGTTGTCGAACGCAACAAAGATCTGCGTGCCCTTGGGCAGGGTCAATGCCACCCGCTCGGCTTCAGCGCGCGCGGTGCGCGCCACGTCCAGCGAGTTGGCGGTGGAGGTCTTGACGATGCCCAGGCCGATGCCGGGTTCGCCGTTGCTGCGGTAGTAGGCGCGGCGTTCCGCCGAGGCCAGCTCGATCTTCGCCACGTCGCCCATGCGCACCACGTAGCCGTCGCGGCCCTTGCCCAGCGGGATGGTCGCGAAGTCTTCGGGCTTGATGTAGTTGCGCTCCACGCGCAGGGTGAAATCGCGGTCGGTCGACTCGATGCGGCCGGCCGGCAGTTCCACGTTCTCGTTGCGCAGCGCGGTTTCCACGTCGCCGGTGGTCAGCCCGCGTGCGGCCAGCTGGTCGCGGTCCAGCCAGATGCGCATCGCATAGCGCTGGCGGCCGCCGATGCGGACCTGGGCCACGCCGTCGAGGCTGGAGAAGCGGTCGACCACATAGCGGTCGGCGTAATCGCTCAGTTCCAGCGTGTCCATGGTCGAAGAGACCATGTTGAACCAGATGATCGGGTCGGCATCGCTTTCGACCTTGGCGATTTCCGGCGGACGCGCTTCTTCCGGCATGCGGTCGGCGACGCGGCTGACCGCATCGCGCACGTCGTTGGCCGCCGCTTCGATATCGCGGTTGGAGGTGAACTCGATGCTGACCTGCGAGCGGCCGTTGGTGCTGCGCGCGTTGATCGTATCGATGCCTTCGATGCCGGCCAGCGCATCTTCCAGCACCTGGGTGATGCGGCTTTCGATGACCGCCGCCGAGGCACCGGTGTAATCCACCGACACCGAAACAATGGGCGGGTCGATGGCAGGCAGCTCGCGCAGGGTCAGGCGGGTGAAGGACATCACGCCCAGCACCAGCAGCAGCAGGCTCATCACCACGGCGAACACCGGCCGCTGGATGGAGATGTCGGACAGTTTCATCCGCCGTGCCCCTCGGCCGCGACCGGTGCCGGCGCGGCATCCGGTTTCGCGCCGCTGGCCGGTGCCGCATCCCTGGCCGCGACCTTCAGGCCCGGGCGCAGTTTGCCGGTGCCATCAACCACGATGCGCTGGCCCGCTTCCAGCCCCTGCTTGATCTCGACCACGCCGGCGCGGCGCGCACCGGTGACCACGTCCACGCGCTCGACGCTGTCGTCGGCCTTGATGCGGTACACGAAGGTATCGCGGCCGACCTGCACCACGGCGATTTCCGGGACCACCAGCGCCGGGCGCTCGGGGCGGAACAGCCGCACGTCCAGCAGCATGCCCGGGCGCAGCGCATGATCGCCGTTGGCGAAGTCGGCGCGCACGGTCACCGCACGGGTGACCGGATCGATGCGCGCATCGATGGTGCTGACCTCACCCTCGAAGGTGCGGCCCGGCCACGCCACGCTGGTGGCGCTGACCTTGTCACCGACGCCCAGCGCAGCCAGTTCCACTTCCGGCACCTGGAAATCGACGTGCATGTGCTCGATGTCATCGAGCGTGGCGATGACCGTGGTCGGGGTCACCAGCGAGCCGGGGCTGACCTGGCGGATGCCGAGCACGCCAGCGAACGGCGCGCGCACGCGGCGGTCACCGATGTCGGCCTGCATCTGCATCACGCGCGCCTCGGCCGCATCGCGGATCGACTTCTGCGTATCCAGGGTGGCGCTGGACACCAGGCGCTGGGAGGCCAGCTCGCGCTGGCGCCTGTACAGCTGGTCGGCTTCGTGGAAGGTGGCCTGCGCCTGCACCAGCGCGGCCTCCTGAGCCTGCCCGCGCAGGGTCACGATCGGCGCACCGGCGGCCACATGCTGGCCACTTTCAAAGTGCACCTTCTCGACGATTTCGCTGACCTTGGCCGTCACGCTGATGGACTCGCGCGCCTTGGCCGTGCCCAGCGCCTGCAGCGTGTCATTCCACTGCGAGGACTGCACGACCTGCGCGGTCACCGGCACCGCTTCGCCCTGCCGACGGGCGGCGGCCTCCTGTTTGCCCCCGCACCCGGCCAGAAGGGCCAGGCTGAGGCCAAGGGCCAGGGTCGAAGCAATGCGAGCCAACATGAACGGTCCTGATAGATCCACGGCCGCCGAGTGTAGGCAAGCACCCGTGGAAGCGATATGTGCCAAGCGTTTACTGGCGTGGCACCGGCGGCGCGATAGCGCCGTGAACCTGTTCCGTGCAAGGCTCACAGCAGCGGTGTCGGCATGTGTCGAGGTGTATCCCGCCGTGCGCCGCAGGCGTTGTCATCGTAGAGTCGAAGCTGCCCGACAGAGGGCGTCGGGCGGGGACGGATCCTGGCGGGGATCCGGCCCCGTTTTTTTACCCGGCCGATCAGTACCGGTAGTTCACCTTCATCCACAGGCTGCGCCCGGGTTCATTGATGCGCACCGGGTCGGCCGGGAAGCCGAAGTCGGCGCTGCCGGCCAGGTTCAGGTGCTCGCTGTAGGCGCGGTCGAACAGGTTGTCGACGCCCGCACTGAGCTGCAGCTGCGAACTGAAGCGGTAAGCGGCATTGAGCGCGAAGGTAGCGAAGCCGGCACTCGGCCCCAGGTCCTGCGCGACCACAGTGCCCTGGCCATCTGCGACACGATGCTGATGGGTCACCGCACGCAGCAGCGCACCGGCACTCCAGCGCTGGCCTTCCCAGTTCGCGCTCAGGCGCGCTTCCAGCGGCGGCATCTGCGGCAGCGGACGCTGCTGGTCGCGGTTCTCGCCCCAGGCATAGGCCAGCGTGCCACCCAGCTTCCACTGCGCAGCCAGGCTCACTTCCAGCCCGGCTTCGGCACCGGCGATGCGCGCATCGACGTTGTTGGCCTGGCTCATGCCCATCATGCCGCTGCCGTGATAGGTGAACAGGATGTAGTCCTGGATCTGCCCGGCATATGCCGATACCCATGCCTGCACACGCGGTCCCTTGAACTGCAGGCCCATGTCGAGCTGGGTGGTGCGCTCGGGCTGCACGCCGGTGAACGCGTTCACTGCGCCCGACGGGCCATGATCGGGCGAGAACAGTTCCCAGTAGTCGGGCATGCGTTCACTGTGGCCGAGGCCGGCGTACCAGGTCAGGCCGTCGGCAAGGTCCTGCTCGTAGCGCAGGAACCCGCTGCCGAGCCATTCCTTGCGCGTCTGCCCGGCGCTGGGATTGGGCCGGTTGCCCATCATGCCGCCGATCGATTGCCGCTCATCGCGGGCGCTGGCACGGTCGATGCGCAGGCCACTGATCCAGCGCTGGTCGGTGCCGGCGCCCAGGGTCAACTCGGTGAAC
This sequence comes from Stenotrophomonas maltophilia complex sp. Om-AH-Sm3, assembly GCF_059337855.1. NCBI lineage: Bacteria > Pseudomonadati > Pseudomonadota > Gammaproteobacteria > Lysobacterales > Lysobacteraceae > Stenotrophomonas > Stenotrophomonas maltophilia complex sp. Om-AH-Sm3. Next base: position 67,690 of record NZ_JBYBLQ010000008.1, read on the forward strand.
ACGCCATAGCGGCGGAAGTTCGCATCGGTCTGCCACGCGGCCTGGCGGTAAGTACCGCGGCCCATGCCGTTGCGGCCACGGTGGCGGCTGTCCTCACCGTCCACACCGGCCACCAGCTGCACCTCCTGCCAGCGCCACTCGGAACTGGCCCGGCCGCCCTGGGTTCGGCGGTCCACATTCGAAGCCATCGGCATGGGCATCATGCTGTTGGGATTCGGCGTGCGCAGCGTGTAGTTGTCCATCACATGGTCGGCTTCGTTGTAGTACACGTTGGCCTGCAACGTTTCCCACGCGCCCGGCAGGTTGCGCTTCTCGAAGCGTGCCGCGTAGCTGGTGCGCTCGAACGCGGCGCCGTCCATGCCACGCCCGGCATAGCGCGCGATCGCATCGCCGGCACCGGCGGAGATTTCCAGCAGCGTATCGGCGTCCGGCGTCCAGCCGATGGCCACGTCGCCGTTCCACTTGCGCCACTTCGACGGCACCACGTCACCATGACCATCCTTGTAGTCGTCCGCTTCCGAGCGATTGCCGCTGGCACGCACGTAACCGGCCGGATTGCCCAGCGTCAGGTCCAGCACCTGGTCGTTGCGGTTGCGCGAGCCGACCAGTCCACTGGCATCGGCACGCAGACCGGGTTCCTCGAAGCGCGGCGTATCGCGCTCGAAACGGATGGTGCCGGCCGAGGCACCTGCGCCCCAGCGCACGCTCTGCGGGCCCTTGATGATGGTCAGCCGGTCGAAGCTCTCCGGCGCGATATAGGAAAGCGGATTGTCCATGCGCGACGGGCAGGCACCGATCAGGTTGCCATCGTTGCTGAGGATGTTCAGCCGCGAACCGAACATGCCGCGCAGCACCGGGTCACCGTTGGTGCCGCCGTTGCGGATGGCGGAGAAGCCAGGCACGGTCTTCAGGTAATCGGCGCCATCACTGGCGGGGACCGGCTGCCGCGGCAGGCGCGGATCGGTCACCCAGTGCAGTGGCGACGAAGGCGCGGCGGCAGTGACCACCATCGTGTCGAGGGTGCGCGCTTCTTCAGCAGGCGCAGCGTGGGCCAGTGACGCGGCCACGGCCAGGCCAAGGGCAACCGGCAGGCGCGCGCAGGCGCCCGCGGGGCGGGAAGTCATTTTCATCGGAACAGCTCCAAGGTACGCACGCGCGCACGGCGCCCGGTCAGGCGTCGTGCGGCAGATTCGATAGGGACATCAGCGGACGATGGAGGAGCGTGGTGGTCCACGTGCGGCATGCGCCGGCCAGCGCAGTGCCGGCAGCACCTGTTGCGACCACGGGAACACCAGGCGCGGCCGCCACAGCAGCGGCAACCGCAGCACCAGCACCGCCAGCCACGGCAGCAGGCGCATGGCCAGCACGCAGTATTCGCAGACTTCGCCATGCATGGCGTGGGGGTCGGCTGGGCGGTTGGGTGCTGCCTGCGAAGCGCCATGCGGGTCGTGCCCGGCCATGGTCATGTCGTGCATGCCATGGCCCATGGCGGCGTGGTCCATGCCCGCCATTGCGGTGTGGTCCATCGGCGGCGCCTGCAGCGCGCGGCTGACCAGCGGCGCAAGCACCATCAGCAGCGTCGCCAGGACGGCGAGCTGGAGCAGAAGGCGCTGCGGGCGGGACAGGCGGGTCACCGCGCTAGTGTAGAGGCGGGTCCAGGGTTGCCCTGTGCGACGAACCGTCGCAGGAGGAGGTTTGTCGGCAGGGCTTGCAGCCCTGCACCTGCTGCGGACCACGGCAAGAGCCGAAGCAACAGCAAAAGCGGTTTCCTGAGGGTAGGCGGGGTGGGTCCGGTTGCGGGAGACGCCGTAAACCCATCCATGGGGCTTGGCCGCGGCATCCATGCCGCGGACACTCCCGCAACCGGACCCATCCCGCCTTCGACAGATCTCCGCGATCTGCAGTAGATCCACGCCATGCGTGGATGCTTTTCGATTTCAATTCGAAATATTCGATTTCGATGGAGATTCATCCACGCATGGCGTGGATCTACCGTGTCGACCAAAGTCGACATCTACCAACAGCCGCCGGAATCTGTCAGAGGTGGGGCGGTGTCGGAGTGCGGGGTGTCAGCCGCATGGATGCGGCTGCCAAGCCCCCATGGACGGGTTTACGGCGTCCCCGCACTCTGGCACCGCCCCGCCAACCCGCGGAATGCCAGCTTTTGCTGTTGCTTCGGCCGTTGCTTGAAGCCTCTGCGGGTGCAGGGCGCAGCCCTGCCGAACCCCCCTCTACTTGACCTGCACGTCGATCACGCCGTCGCCGACGCGGGCCTGCAGGGCGTCACCAGGTTGCACCTGGTCGATGCGCCGCACCAGCGCACCATCGTCGCTGCGGGTCAGGATGCTGTAGCCGCGGGCTACGGTGGCCAGCGGGCTGACTGCTTCCAGTGAACGCGCCAGCCCGCGCAGCCGCAGTGCATCGCGCTCCAGCAGACGCTGCATCGCTGCCTGCGGTCGTCCGCGCAGGGCGGCCAGGCGGCGCTGCATCGTGTCGAGCTGGCGCTGTGGATGGTGCCCGCGCAGGACCGCCGCTGCATGGCGAAGCCGCGCAGCACGGCGCTCCTGCTGCTGGTTGAACGCGGCATGCAGGCGTCGTCCCAGATCGAGCTGGCGTCGACGCAGCAGATTCAGTCGTGCCTGCGGGCTCTGGGCGTTCAGGCGCAACAGGGCGCGGTCGGCGCGCTGCATCGCCTGTTGCATCGCATGCCGGTGCAGCTGCAGCATGCGAACGGCCGTGCGGCGCACGCGCAGGGCCAGTTCGCGCTGGTCCGGTACCAGCAGCTCAGCCGCCACCGAGGGCGTCGGTGCACGCAGGTCGGCGGCGAAGTCGCTCAGGCTGAAGTCGGTTTCGTGGCCAACCGCAGACACCACCGGGGTGCGGCTGGCGGCGATCGCACGGGCCAGGGCTTCGTCATTGAAGGCCCACAGGTCTTCCAGCGAACCACCACCGCGGGTCAGCAGGATCACGTCGTAGCGGCCGCTGGCATCGGCGGCCTGCAGCAGCCGGGTGATCTGCGCGGCGGCACTGCTGCCCTGTACCAGGGTCGGCAGCAGGTCCACTTCCAGCAGCGGGAAGCGCCGGCCGAGCACGCTCAGCACGTCGCGCACGGCGGCGCCGGTGGGCGAGGTGATCACGGCCAGGCGCTGCACGTGCGCCGGCAGCGGCCGCTTGCGTGCCGGGTCGAACAGGCCCTCGGCCTCCAGCCGTGCCTTCAGCTCCTCGAAGGCGCGGCGCAGCGCGCCTTCGCCGGCTTCCTCCATGTGGTCCAGCACCATCTGGTACTCGCCACGGGCGTCGTACAGGGTCACCTTGCCGCGCACCAGCACGCGCATGCCTTCGCGCGGCACGAACTTCAGGTACTGCGCCTTCATCCGGAACATCGCCGCACGCAGCTGCGCGCGCGCGTCCTTCAGGGTGAAGTAGAGGTGTCCGGAGGCAGGACGCGCCACGCTGCCCAGTTCTGCCTCGACCCAGATCGCCGGGAAGCTGCCTTCCAGCAGGTCGCGGGCCAGGGTGTTGAGCTGGCTGGGGGTGAGGATGTCGTTGTTGCGTGGCTGCATGGAAACGGCGTGCTGCGGGCGGAATGGGGGCTCAGGATCGCACGTCAGCGCGCCGTATGCTGGCCCAGTGCCCACTGCACGTGTTCACGCACCAGCGGCGAGGGATCGTCGATGCGGGTCTGCAGCGCAGCCAGCGCTTCGGCCGAGGACGGCGCATTGCCCAGCGCCACGGCGATGTTGCGTAGCCAGCGCTCATGGCCGCTGCGCCTGATGGGACTGCCTTCGGTGCGGCGCAGGAACTCGGCTTCGTCCCAGGTGAACAGCTGGTCCAGGCGCGCGGTATCGAGGTTGTTGCGCGCGCGGAAATCGGCTTCGTCGGTGCGCTTGGCGAACTTGTTCCAGGGGCAGACCAGCTGGCAGTCGTCGCAGCCATAGATGCGGTTGCCGATCAGCGGGCGCATCTGTTCGGGAATGGCGCCGTCGTGTTCGATGGTCAGGTAGGAAATGCAGCGCCGCGCGTCCAGCCGCTGCGGGCCGGTGATGGCCTGGGTCGGGCAGACATCGATGCAGCGCGTGCAGGTGCCGCAGTGCGCCGTGGCCGGCGTATCGATCGGCAGCGGGATGTCGATGTAGATCTCGCCGATGAAGAACCAGGAACCGCCATGGCGGTCGATCAGGCAGGTGTGCTTGCCGATCCAGCCGAGCCCGGCGTTGCGGGCCAGTGCGCGCTCCAGGACGGGGGCGGAATCGACGAACACGCGGTAGCCCAGTGGCGCGACTTCGTCGTTGATCTGCGTGGCCAGCTTCTGCAGGCGGTTGCGCATCAGCTTGTGGTAGTCGCGGCCCAGCGCATAGCGCGCCACGTAGGCGCGGCCCGGGTCGGCCAGCGTCGCCCAGGCTTCGGTGTCATCCTTGTGGCTGTAGTCCATGCCCACCGAGATCACGCGCACAGTGCCGGGCAACAGCTCGGCCGGTCGTGCGCGCAGGGTGCCGTGGCGCGCCATCCAGTCCATCGTGCCGTACAGGCCCTGACCCAGCCAGTCGGCCAGGTGCGCCTCATCCTCGCCCAGCTCGATACCGGCGATGCCGCAGCGCTGGAAGCCATGCGCGCGGGCCAGTTCGCGGATGCGCTGCACGGCCTGGGCCGGATCGACGGGGGTGGGGGCGAGGGACATGCGCACCAGTATAAAATCCCTGCATGGCCAACCTCGCCGATCTGTTCGATTCCGCTGCCGCGCGTGCGCTTGATGCCCAGGCGTCCACCCTGGCGGGGGATGCTGGCTGGGGACTGATGGCGCAGGCCGGCCAGGCCGCCTGGCAGTGCCTGCTGCAGCATTGGCCGCAGGCTCAGCGCATCGGCGTGGTGGTCGGTGCGGGCAACAATGGCGGCGACGGCCTTGTGCTGGCTCGCCACGCGTTGCAGGCCGGACGCGAGGTGAGGGTGATCGCCCTGCCGGGCAGGGCGCCATCGACCGCGCTGGCGCAGCGTGCAACATCGGAGTTCAGGTCCGACGGCGGCGCCATCACCGAGTTCGACGGCGCGCTGCCCGAGGCCGACCTCTGGGTCGATGCCCTGTTCGGACTGGGCTTCGATCGCGCGCCGGAGGGTGCGGCGCAGGCGCTGATCGTTGCGATCAATGCGCAGGCGGCACCTGTGCTGGCCCTGGATGTGCCCAGTGGCGTCGATGCCGACCGCGGTGCGATACCTGGCGCGGCAGTGCGCGCGGCGCTGACCCTGCAGTTCATCGTGGCCCATCGCGGTCTGTACACCGGCGACGCGCTGGATCATTGCGGGCACAAGGCCCTGGCACCCCTGCAGTTGCCCGCTGCCGCATGGCAAAGCGTGTCGCCTGCCGTGGAGTACTGGGCGCAGGCACGGTTGCCGGCCCTGTTGCCGCCGCGCCGCGCAAATACCCACAAGGGTGAATCCGGCCACGTGCTGTGCGTCGGCGGCAACCATGGCAGCGGCGGTGCCATCGCCATGGCAGCCGAGGCCGCCTTGCGCGCAGGGGCGGGGCTGTTGAGCCTGGGTACCCGCCGCGACCACGTCGCTCCACTGCTGGCTCGCCTGCCCGAGGCGATGACCCACGCGCTGGAAGACGGCGAGGCGCTGCCGGCATTGCTTGACAGGGCAAAGGTGGTGGCGATCGGGCCCGGTCTGGGCCAGGACGAATGGGCGCGCGCACTGTTTGCGCGGGTGCTGGCCAGCGCCAAACCACTGGTGGTCGATGCTGACGCGCTGAACCTGCTGGCGCAGGATCCGCGTGCCTTGCCTGGCGCCGTCCTCACACCGCACCCGGGCGAGGCCGCACGCCTGCTCGGCTGCAGCACCAGCGACATCCAGGCCGATCGCTACGCCTGTGCGCAGACGCTCGCCGAGCGTTTCCACGCGGTGGTGGTGTTGAAGGGCGCCGGCAGCATCGTGGCGGCGCCCGGGCAAACGCCCCGGTTGATCGCCGCCGGCAATCCCGGCATGGCCGTGGGGGGCATGGGCGACCTGCTCACCGGCATCATTGCCGGCCTGCGCGCGCAGGGCCTGGCCGCCTTCGATGCCGGCGCGGCGGGCGCGTTGCTGCATGCGCTGGCCGGCGACGCGGCTGCCGCTGACGGCGCACGCGGCCTGCTTCCTACTGATCTGCTGGCGCCGTTGCGGCGACTGGCCAACCCGGAACGCTTCCCATGACAGATTTCTTCCTTGCCGACAGCGACGCCACCGAACTGCTCGGGCAGTGGCTGGCGACCACCCGGCCGCCGCAGGCGCTGATCGAACTGCGCGGCGACCTGGGCGCCGGCAAGTCCACCACGGCCCGCGCGCTGCTGCGGGCGCTGGGCGTGCAGGGCGCGATCCGCAGCCCCACCTACACCCTGGTCGAGCGCTATCCGCTGGCCAGTGGCGGTGAGGCGTGGCACCTGGACCTGTATCGCATCGGCCAGGCCGGTGAGCTGGATTTCCTCGGCCTGGACGAGGGCAGCGCGGTCTTGTGGCTGGTCGAATGGCCGGAACGGGGCGCCGGCGCGCTGCCGCCGACCGACCTGGTGGTAGCACTGGAGATCGAAGGACAGGGGCGACGCGCCAGTCTCACCGCGAGCAGCGACGTTGGGCATGAATGGCTGAAACGGCTGCCCCAAGGGGGCGACTTGCAGGCCATTTCTGTCGGCTGACGAGAACAAACACCGGCAGGTTACGGATTATTAAGGAAAAAGGTGTTGCATTCCGTTCAGCGCGGTGATTGAATCCTGAGCCATGCGCCCGGGGAACCGTCTCATCGCCATCTGTGCCGCCGTCGGACTGGGTCTGGCGAGCGTCAGTGCGTGGGCGGGTGAAGTCCGCCAGGTCCTGCTGAACACCGGCGCGACCGGCACCCGTGCCGAGATCTCGCTGGTCGGCAGTGGCGGCTACAAGACCCTGTCGCTGGCCGGCCCGAACCGCCTGGTGGTCGATTTCCCCGACTCCAGCGCCGTACGCAACCTGAAGATGCCGGCCGCGCAGGGCGTGGTCACGGCGGTGCGTACCGGACAGCCGGTCCCGGGCACCTTCCGTGTCGTCTTCGACCTTGCCGAATCGGTGGCGCCGTTCCGTCCGCAGATGCAGCGCGAGGGCAATGAATCCAAGCTGGTGATCGAATGGCCGGGTGATGGCCCTGCCGTGGCCACCAGCCGCCCGGCGACGCCACCGGCGGTGCAGTCGCAGGCGCCCGCTGCGGGGGGCTCAGTCGCGCCCACGCCGGCCGAGAACGCGCAGTCACGCACCGATGCTGCGCGGGCCACCGCCCTGCTGACCGCACAGGTGCAGCAGCAGGCCAGCGCCAGCGCCGCCGCACCCGCCACGCCGACCCCCGCACCGACCAGCGCGCCGGCCCAGGTTGCTGCGGCAGGCGTCGCGGCCAGCAGCACGCCTTCATCCTCGCCGGCTGCAATCCTCGCCGGCCAGCGCACTGCTGCGGTGGTGACCACGCCGCCGGCAACGGCCCCGGCACCGACGCCGACCGAGCCGCCGCGTCCGGCCATGCCCAGCGATGCATCGCGCATCCGCATGCAGCCCGGCATGCGCCACCTTGTGGTGGCGATCGATCCCGGTCATGGTGGCCAGGACCCGGGCGCGATCGGCCCGACCGGCAAGCGCGAGAAGGATGTCACCCTGGCGGTGGCGCGTGAGCTGGCCCGCCAGGTCAATGCCACGCCGGGCCTGAAGGCCTACCTGACGCGCGACAGCGACGTGTTCATTCCGCTGCCGATGCGCGCGCAGAAGGCGCGTGCGAACAAGGCGGACATTTTCATCTCGATCCACGCCGATGCGGCTGAAAACCGTTCGGCCACGGGTTCGTCGGTGTACGTGCTGTCGACCAAGGGTGCCTCTTCGCAGCGCGCCCGCTGGCTGGCGGACAAGGAAAACGCGGCCGACCTGGTCGGTGGGGTGCGCCTGCAGCAGACCGAAGGCACCCTGGCCAACGTGCTGCTGGACCTGGCCCAGAGCGGCTACATGAAGGCGTCCGAAGATGCGGCCGGCCACGTGCTGGGCGGTCTGAAGCGGATCGGCAACAACCACAAGCCGAACATCGAGCGCGCCAACTTCGCGGTGCTACGCACGTCGGACATGCCGGCGATGCTGGTGGAAACGGCATTCATTTCCAATCCGGATGAAGAGCGCCGCCTGACGGACCCGGCATACCAGCGCAAGGTGGCGGGCGCCGTGCTGGATGGCGTGCACACCTTCTTCAGCCGCCAACCGCCGCCGGGCACGTTGTATGCCGCCCGCGCGCAGGCCGAGATCGACGCCGCAGCCACCATGGCAGGCGGCAGCAAGTAAGCCGCCGAAGGCGGATTACTACTTTCCGTAGAGTCGACTGTCAGTCGACTGCGCGCGCAGTATGGGGGTTTCGGTGGCCGGCGAAGAGCAGTCGACTGACAGTCGACTCTACATGCGCAGCCTCCGTTATCATCCCCGCATGACGTCTGCTACCCATCCGCGCCCGATCCGGCCGTTGCCGGAGATCCTGATCAACCAGATTGCCGCGGGCGAAGTGGTCGAACGACCCGCGTCGGTGGTCAAGGAGCTGGTCGAGAACGCGATCGACGCCGGCGCCAGCCGCGTTGATATCGATCTTGAAGAGGGCGGCGTGCGCCTGATCCGCATCCGCGACAACGGCAGTGGCATCGCGCCCGAGCAGTTGCCCCTGGCGGTGTCGCGCCATGCCACCAGCAAGATCGCCGATCTTGACGATCTCGAATCGGTGGCCACGCTCGGTTTTCGCGGGGAAGCGCTGCCGTCGATCGCATCGGTCAGCCGCTTCACCCTGTGCTCGCGGCGCGCGCACGACGAGCACGGTTCGGCACTGCAGATCGAAGGCGGCAAGATCGGCGAGGTGACCCCGCGCGCGCATGCGCCGGGCACCACGGTGGAAGTGCGCGAGTTGTTCTACAACGTGCCGGCGCGGCGCAAGTTCCTGCGCGCCGAGCGTACCGAACTGGGCCATATCGAAGAGTGGCTGCGTTCGCTGGCGCTGGCACGGCCGGATGTCGAGCTGCGCGTGTCGCACAACGGCAAGGCCTCGCGGCGCTACAAGCCGGGCGATCTGTATTCCGATGCGCGCCTTGCCGAAACGCTGGGCGAGGATTTCGCCAACCAGGCCGTGCGCGTGGACCACAGCGGCGCCGGCCTGCGCCTGCATGGCTGGATTGCGCAGCCGCATTATTCGCGCGCGAGCGCCGACCAGCAGTACCTGTACGTCAACGGTCGCTCAGTGCGTGACCGCAGCGTCGCCCACGCAGTTAAGATGGCCTACGGCGACGTGCTGTATCACGGCCGCCAGCCGGCCTATGTGCTGTTCCTCGAACTGGATCCGACCCGCGTCGACGTCAACGTGCATCCGGCCAAGCACGAGGTGCGCTTCCGCGATTCGCGGCTGGTCCACGATTTCGTCTATCGCACGTTGAAGGATGCGCTGGCCGATACCCGTGCCGGCATGTCGGCGCAGGAGATCGGTGCCGGCCCCGCACATCCGGTGGACGCCGCCGCCGTCCCGACGGCATCGAGCGCCGGCGCGTCGGGGTTCGGGCTGGTGCGCGGGGCTGCGCCCGGCTCGGGAGGTGGTGGTGGCGGGTTTTCAGGCTGGCGTCCGCAGCAGCCGCTGGGCCTGCAGGTGGCCGATGCACCGGCCGCCTACGCCGCGCTGTACGCCGCGCCCGCCGGCGTCGAACGCGCAGCGGCGTTGCCGCCGATGCCGAGCGAGAACGGGTTGCCGGTGACCAGTGCCGACGCGGGTGTACCGCCACTGGGCTACGCGATCGCGCAGCTGCATGGCATCTACATCCTGGCCGAGAACGCTGAAGGCCTGATCGTGGTCGACATGCATGCGGCCCACGAACGCATCGGCTACGAGCGCCTGAAGAATGCGCACGATGGCATCGGCCTGCAGTCGCAGCCGTTGCTGGTGCCGATCACGCTGGCGGTGGGCGAGCGCGAGGCCGACACCGCCGAAAGCGAAGCCGAGACACTGGCGGCGCTCGGCTTCGAGGTGACCCGGGCCGGCCCCGGATCGCTGCACGTGCGCAGCATTCCGGCACTGCTGGCGCATGCAGAACCGGAAGGACTGCTGCGCGACGTGCTGACCGACCTGCGCGAGCATGGCCAGAGCCGCCGCGTGGCCAGTGCACGCGACGAACTGCTGTCGACCATGGCCTGCCACGGCGCGGTGCGTGCCAACCGGCGCCTGACCGTGCCGGAAATGAACGCGCTGCTGCGCGACATGGAAATCACCGAACGGTCCGGCCAGTGCAACCACGGCCGACCGACCTGGGCCCGTTTTTCGCTGGCGGAGATCGACCGCTGGTTCCTGCGCGGACGTTGAGGGGAGCATCGATGCGTTATCGGGGAATGGCGGGCCTGCTGGCCGCCGTGGTGTTGGCCGCCTGCAGCCCGGCAACACCGCCGGCGCCGACGGCCGCTGAAGATCCGGCCTACGCGGCCGCGCAGCAGCAATGGCGTGTAGCGCGCTACCAGGACCTGACCCGGCCCGATGGCTGGACGGCCCTGGTCGGCCTGCACTGGCTGCAGAACAAATCCCATTTCGTTGGCAGCGGCGCCACCAACGGCATCCGCCTGACGGTTGGCCCGGACAGGCTGGGCCTGCTGCGTCGCGAAGGGACGCAGTGGTGGTTCACGCCTGAAGCCGGTGTCGATGTCAGCCACGACGGCCAGCCGGTGCGTGGCCGCATCCGCGTCGACACCGACAAGGACGCGCAGCCGACGCTGCTGGCCTTCGATGGCGGCAAGGGCCAGCTCAGCATCATCCGCCGGGGGCCACGGGACGCGCTGCGGGTCAAGCATGCCGAGGCACCTGCGCGGCGTGATTTCGCCGGCCTGCAGTACTGGCCGGGCGGCGCGGACTGGCAGGTGCAGGCGCGCTTCATCGCGCATCCGCCGGGCAAGACCTTGCCGATCGTCGACATCACTGGCTTGACCACCGAGATGCCCAATGCCGGTGCGGTGGAGTTCGAACGTGATGGCCGCAGCTGGCGCCTGGAGGCCATCGGTGCGCCCGGGCAGCCACTGTTCCTGATCTTTGCCGACCGCACCAGCGGCCGCGGCAGCTATCCGGCCGGGCGCTATCTGGATACCGATGCCCCCGCTGCAGACGGCACGGTGCGCATCGATTTCAACCATGCCTACAACCCACCGTGCGCGTTCACCGCCTACGCGACCTGCCCGCTGGCGCCGCCGGAAAACCGGTTGGACCTGCGCGTGGAAGCGGGCGAGAAGGCCTACCACCTGCCTGAAGGAGAAGGCTGACCATGCCGATCAAACACCTGTTCCGTACCGCGCTGTTGCTGGCGGCCTGCGCAGTGGCGCCACTGGCCACGGCCCGCGATGGCCAGGCCAGCCCTGCCGCGGCCGCGGCCGCAACCGCGGCCAAGCCGCCGGTACCCCTGTTGTGGAAAGTCACCGGCCCGGGCGATGCACGCGTGTACCTGCTGGGATCGTTCCATCTCCTGAAGCCACAGGACTACCCGCTGTCGCCCGATGTCGAGCAGGCGTTCGAAGCCTCGCAGCGGGTGGTGTTCGAACTGTCGCCGGAAGACATGCAATCGCCCCAGTTGGCCAGCCGCATGGTGCAGGCTGCGACCCGCACCGATGGCAGCGAGCTGAAGCGTGATCTGGATGCGGCCACCTGGCAGAAGCTGCAGGCTTTTGCTGCCCAGAACCAGTTGCCGCTGGCGCAGATGCAGGGCATGAAGCCCTGGTTCGTCGGCCTGAGCATTTCGATCGGGCAGATGCAGAAGCTGGGCCTGGACCCGGCGCTGGGCCTGGACCGCCACTTCATGGAACGCGCGCAGAAGACCGGCCGGAAGACCGCGGGACTGGAAGATATCGATACCCAGATCGGCATGCTGGACGGGATGACGGTGCAGGAGCAGCGGCAGATGCTGGCCGAAGCACTGGACCAGGCCGGCAAGGCAGATGAGCAGGCGCGGCTGCTGCATGATGCATGGCGTCGCGGCGACGAGCGCCTGCTGTGGACCAAGATGGCGGCAGAGATGCGCCAGCAGTATCCGCAGCTGTACCAGCGCATCAACACCGGTCGCAACGATGCCTGGGTGCCGAAGCTGCAGCCGTACCTGCAGGCCGGGCAGGGCGGTACGCTGGTGGTGGTCGGCACGCTGCACCTGCTGGGCAGTGATGGCGTGGTCGAGAAGCTGAGGGCGAAGGGCTACAAGGTCGAGCGCGTGTGCACGGGGTGCAAGGCCAAGCGCTGACGCACCGCTGGAGCGATGCCAAACAAGACGGCGCGCCAGGGGCGCGCCGTTTTCATATCAGCCGTTGCTGCAGCTCAGCGGCGGGTCTTGCCGCCGGTGCCGGTACCGGTGCCGGGTTCGCCGGGCTTGTTGCCGGTTCCCGTTCCGGTGCCGCCCGGGCGCGGGCCACCGAAGCCGCTGCCCATGCTGCGCTGGAATTCCTGCCACAGCTCCAGGTTGCGCTCGGTCAGCTGGTTCATCATCGCCCACGGGGTCTGGCCCAGCAGGTTGCCCATCTGCTGGCGGAACTGCTGCTGCTGGTCGAGGAAGACCTGCATGCTGCGCTCCAGGTAGTTGCCCATGAAGCCCTGCAGGGAATCGCCGTAGAAGCGGATCAGCTGGCTCAGCAGCTGGGTCGACAGCATCGGTTCGCCGTCCTGTTCCTGGTCGGCGATGATCTGCAGCAGGACCGAACGGGTGAGGTCGTCGCCGCTCTTGGCGTCGCGGACTTCGAAGTCTTCGCCGTCCAGGATCAGCTGGCGCACGTCCTCGATGGTGATGTAGCTGGAGATCTCGGTGTCGTAGAGACGGCGGTTCGGATACTTCTTGATGATGCGGGTCGCAGCCATGAAGCGGTACTCGTCACAGTAGACGCGCAGCATGGCGCAGTGCAGCAGCGGTTGCAACCGCCCCAGCCCCCGCCAGGCTTGGCTTTCAGGGGCGATCATGTTGCGCAGCAAGGGTTTGCGTGCTGCGCAGCATGACCATCGGCAGGGGCCGTCAGCGCATGCCGCAGCGGCCCCTGCGCGGCTTACCAGCCCATGTGGTGGCCGCCGTTGATGTCCAGGTTGCTACCGGTGATCCACGAGGCTTCCTCGGCCACCAGGAAGGACACGCCATAGGCGATTTCCTCCGGCTTGCCGAGGCGCCCGGTGGGGATGTCGGCGATGATCTTGGCGCGCACGTCCTCCGGAACCGCCATCACCATGTCAGTGGCGACGTAGCCGGGCGAAATGGTGTTCACGGTGATGCCGAAGCCGGCGTTCTCGCGGGCCAGCGAAATGGTGAAGCCATGCATGCCGGCCTTGGCCGCGGCGTAGTTGGCCTGGCCGTACTGGCCCTTCAGGCCGTTGATCGAGCTGATCTGGATGACCCGGCCCCAGCCGCGGCGCCGCATGCCTTCGATGACCGGACGGGTGACGTTGAACACCGAATTGAGGTTGGTGTTGATCACATCGTGCCACTGGTCCGCGCGCATGCGGTGGAACGTCGTGTCGCGGGTGATGCCGGCATTGTTGACCAGGATCTCGACCGGGCCCAGCTCGGCCTCGACCGCACGCACCAGCGCCTCGGCGCTGCCTGGATCGGAGACATCGCCCGGGAAGATCGACACGCTGTAGCCGCGCTCGGTCATCGCCTGCTGCCATGCGCGGGCCTTGTCCTCGTCGCGGTAATTGGTGGCGACCCGGTGGCCCTGGTCGGCCAGGCGTTGGCAGATGGCGGTACCGATGCCGCCGGTTCCGCCGGTGACCAGTGCGACGCGAGATGTCATGGAATGCTGTCCGGGAATCAGGTGGGGGAAGGGGGATTCTGCAACATCGGCGCGGAAAGTGCGCCGGCCGGCAACAGGATGTCGGTCCGCGGCAGTCGAGCCGGGTCGAATGCCCGTTGCGCAGTGTGCAGCAGCGCATCCCGGTCATCGGCGCCGTCCAGTGCGGCAGGGGCCTGGCCCAGCAGCTGCCAGAGTGCGCGCAGTACCGGCACCGGCCGTGTACTGTCCACCGGCAGCGACGCCAGCGACTTGGACAGTTTGTGGCCGGGGGCGTCTAGCAGCAGCGGCAGGTGCCAGTAGCGCGGCACGGCCAGGCCCAGCGCCTGCTGCAGCAGGATCTGCCGCGCGGTGGAATCGAGCAGATCGGCGCCGCGCACCACTTCGGTCACCCCCTGCGCGGCGTCGTCGACCACCACCGCGAGCTGGTAGGCCCAGCAGCCGTCGGCACGGCGCAGCACGAAGTCGCCGACTTCGGCATGCACGTCCTGCTGCTGCGGGCCACGCAGGCCATCGTCGAAGCGGACCAGGTTGCCGGGCGGTACGCGGAAGCGGACGGCAGGATCCGGTCGCGGCTGCCGCGCAACGCAGCGGTGGTGGATGCCGCCGCTGGCAGCCAGTTCGCTGCGGCTGCAGTGGCAGATGAAAGCCTGGTCGCTGGCCAGCAACACGTCCAGCGCGGTCTGGTAGGCCTCGCCTCGAGCGCTCTGCCACAGGACCGGGCCGTCGTGGACCAGGCCGAACGCAGCCAGTGCCTGCAGCTGTGACTGCGCGGCGCCGGGTACGGTACGCGGCGGGTCAACGTCTTCGATGCGCAGCCGCCACAGGCCGCCGTGGTGGCGGGCCAGCAGCCAGCTGCCGAAGGCGGCAAGCAGGGATCCGGGGTGGAGCAGGCCGGTCGGCGAGGGCGCGAAGCGGCCGCAGGGAACAATGGCGGTCATGCAGGCTGAATCGTCGGTCAGGTTGGCGCTTGAATTCAAGCTGAGCGCACCGCAAATTGACGGATATCAACCCCTTCCGAGCCGGATTTTCCCATGTTCACCCGTATTGCCCTGTTCCTGGCGACCAACCTCGCGGTCCTGATCCTGGCCGGCATCGTCATGTCGATCCTGGGCGTGGACGCGCGTTCGATGAGCGGCCTGCTGGTGATGGCCGGCATCTTCGGTTTCGGTGGCTCCTTCATCTCGCTGCTGCTGTCCAAGTGGATGGCCAAGCGCTCCACCGGTGCGGTGGTGATCACTGAGCCGCGCAACCAGACCGAGCGCTGGCTGCTGGCCACGGTCGAGCGCCAGGCCAAGGCCGCCGGCATCGGCATGCCGGAAGTGGCGGTCTATGACGGCCCGGAGATCAATGCCTTCGCCACCGGCGCCAACCGCAACAACGCGCTGGTGGCGGTGTCCACCGGCCTGCTGCACAACATGAGCGAGGACGAGGCTGAAGCGGTGCTGGGCCACGAGATCGCCCACGTCGCCAATGGTGACATGATCACCATGGCGCTGCTGCAGGGCGTGCTGAACACCTTCGTGATCGTGCTGGCCCGCGTGGTCGGCGGCATCATCGACAGCGCGCTGTCGGGCAACCGCGAAGGCGGCGGCCGTGGCTTCGCTTACTACATCATCGTGTTCGTGCTGGAGATGGTGTTCGGCCTGTTCGCCACGATGATCTCGATGTGGTTCTCACGCCACCGCGAGTTCCGCGCCGACGCCGGCGGTGCCTCGCTGGCCGGTCGCCAGAAGATGATCGCTGCGCTGGAGCGCCTGCAGCTCAACCACGGCCAGAGCACGTTGCCGACCCAGATTGCCGCCTTCGGCATTTCCGGTTCGACGGCGAAGAAGCTGTTCATGAGCCACCCGCCGCTGGAAGAGCGCATCGCCGCGCTGCGGGCGTCGACGGTGGCGTAATTCTCTGCTCCTTGTTAGTGCAGGAACGCCTGGCCCCGCGCCGGGCGTTTTTGTATGTGCGCGCACGCATTGGTGGTGCCGGGATCATTTCCGCGACCGCGGAGGGGTGTTACTTTCTTTGCACGAGCAAAGAAAGTGACACCCCTCCGCGGTCGCCGAAACGACTCTCGCCAGGTCGTACCCGGCGCCACCAATGCATCGGCGCGCAAACGAAAACGGCACCCTCGCAGGCGCCGTCTCCATGAACCGCTTTACACGGAATCTCAGAACTTCGCGTCGAACTCCGCCGCGTAACCGGTGTTGACCAGTACCTTCTGCAGCGACTCGGCCACCTTCAGGTTGCCGGCCACGATCTGGTGGGTCTCCGGGCCACGGTTGTCCATGCGGCCCAGGGTCGCGCCCTTGAAGTCACAGACCTTGCCGCCCGCCTCGCGGACCAGCAGCAGGCCGGCAGCGATGTCCCACGCCTTCACGCCGGCTTCGAAGTAGGCGTCGGCACGGCCGCAGGCCACGTAGGCCAGGTCCAGTGCCGCCGAACCGGTGCGGCGGATGTCCTCGCCGTGCACCAGCAGGGCGTCGACCGCCTTCAGCTGGGCACTGGCGCGGCTGCGCTCGCGCGGGGCGAAACCGGTGTGGATCATCGTGCCTTCCAGATCCTTGCGGTCGGCCACGCGGATGCGGCGGTCGTTCAGCACGGCGCCGGCACCCCGGCTGGCGGTGAACAGTTCATTGCGCAGCGGGTCGAAGATGACCGCGTCGGTCGGCTCGCCGTTCTCTACCAGCGCGATCGACACGCAGTAGTGCGGCACGCCACGCAGGTAGTTGCTGGTGCCGTCCAGCGGGTCGATGACCCACATCTGGCGGCGCTCGCCCTGCACGCCACCTTCTTCACCGAAGATGCCGTAGTCCGGATAAGCGCGCTTGAGTTCCTTGACGATGACCTTTTCCGCGTCCGCATCCACTTCGCTGGCGTAGTCCATCCGGCCCTTCTGCACCACGTTCAGTGCCTCGAGCTTGTTGATGTTGCGCAACAGGACGTTGCCGGCGAGGCGGGCGGCCTTGACCATGACGGTGACGGCGGGTTTCTGCATGGCGTGGGCTCCCGGAAAGGCAGAAGAGATGGACTGGCGGGGGAAAAGAGCGGGTCCGGCGCAGTGGCCGGCCGCACAGTTTACCATTGGTCATCGTCCAGCTCGACCTTTTCCCTGTTCATGTCCCAGTTTCCCGCCGCCACCCGCCTCCGATTCGTCCTGGTCGGTACCCAGCACCCCGGCAACATGGGCGCCGCCGCCCGTGCCCTGAAGACCATGGGCTTGGCCCGCCTGGTGCTGGTCGCCCCCGAGAAACCGCTGGACGAGGGGGCCTTCCGCCGCTCTGCCGGTGCCGAAGATGTGCTGGGGGACGCCCCGGTGGTCGCCACCCTGGCCGAGGCCGTGGCCGATTGCCGCCTGGTGCTGGGCTGCACCGCGCGTGCCCGCCGCGTGCAGCTGGAGGAGTACCTGCCGGCCGATGCCGCCGCTCGTGCGGTGGCCAAGGCGGGCGAGGGCGCCGAGGTGGCGCTGGTGTTCGGCCGTGAGCGCACTGGCCTGACCAACGAAGAACTGCAGCTCTGCCACGCGGCGGTGCACATCCCGTCCGATCCGGCGTTCAGCTCGCTCAACCTGGCTGCCGCCGTGCAGGTGCTGGCCTATGAGACACGCATGCAGCTGCTGGGCGCGCAGCCGGCCGCGGACGCCGAGCCCGGTTTCCGCGAACAGGCAGCAAGCCATGAGCAGATGGAGAGCTTCTTCGCCCAGCTTGGCGACACCCTGGACGAGATCGATTTCCACAAGGGCCGCGCGCCGGAATCGGCGATGCGCAAGCTGCGCCGGCTGTTCCTGCGCAGCGAGCCGAGCGAGCAGGAAGTGCGCCTGTTGCGCGGCATCCTTGCCGACACCCAGCGGATGGCGCGGCTGGCACAGGCGGGCAACAAGGACGGCTGACGACGTTCTCATTTTTTCGGGTAGTCTGTCCGGATACCCAGGGGGGATGAAGCCTGTGTCGGGTCTGCGAAGGGCAGTGCAGAGGGGACTGCTGAGCCTGGTCATGATCCTGCTGGCCGGGACGGTACATGCAGCAGCGGACCGGGTGCTGGTGCTGGGCCGGATCAGCGATGATCCCAAGGCCCATAACGAGCAGCTGCAACCGTTGCTGGACTATGTGGTGGCACGCATGCACGACGTCGGCATCACCGAAGGGCGGATCCTGATGGCACGCGACCCGCAGCAGATGGCCAGCTATCTGCGGCGGGGGCAGGTCGACTGGGTCACGGAAACGTCGGGTACGGCGGTGGCACTGGGCCAGCGCAGTGGCGCGCGGCCGCTACTGCTGACCGAGCGCAATGGCGTGCGTGAGTACCAGACCGTGTTCTTCGTGCGTCGCGACAGTCCGATCCAGCGGATCCAGGACCTGCGCGGGCATCGCCTGGCGCTGCAGAACACGGCGTCCACCAGTGCCTACCTGGTGCCGGTGATGACGCTGCTGCAGGAGGGGCTGGCGCCGCAGATCCTGGCCGGTGTGTGGGACGTGCCGGGCCGGGACAGCGTGGGGTACGTGTTCGCACGTAGCGAGTTGAACATCGCCACGTTCGTGCACAAGGGCATGGTCGAAGTGGGGGCGGTGAGCAGCGTGGACTGGAATGACGAGCGACGGATGCCGACGGCATTCCGGCGCGACTTCTGCGAACTGCTGCGCACCGAACCCTACCCACGGGCGGTGGAAATGGTTCGCGCCGACCTTGACCCGCGGGTACGTGACCGGCTGCAGGACGTCCTGCTGCAGGCGGCCAGCGACCCGCAGGCACAGGGGGCGCTGCATCGGTTTTTCGGCACTTCCGGTTTCCACCGCGTCGATGCGCATGCGCAGCAGCGGCTGGATGAATTGAAACAAGGATTGACGCGCGTGCGGATGGAAGTGGAATGAAGTGGCTCGGCTCGGGAATGCAGGCCCGGTTCCTGCTGGCGATGGGCGGGGCGATGGTCGTGGTGGTGGCGATCCTGGCGGTGTTGCTGGGGCGGCAGGCGGCGATGCAGGGCGAGGTGCGCAACCTCAGTGGTGGCGTCATCCATGAACTGTTCGACCGCAGCGTGCGCAGCCGCGGCGAAGCGATGGCGCGCGAGCTGTCCGACGCGCTGGCCAACCCGCTGTACTACCGCGACCTGGACCAGGTCGGTGCGCTGGTGCGCAGCACCGCACGGCAGCCGGTCGTGCGCTATGTGCTGGTGTTCGACGAACGTGGCCGGCTGGTGCATGACGGCTCGATCGAGGTGTCCGGCTTCGGCCAGCCGATGACCGACCCGCTGGCCCCCAAGGCCGCGGTGGCGCAGGCGCTGGTGGTGCAGGAATCGCCCAAGGTACTCGACAACACCATGCCGATCATGGTCGGCAACCAGCGCATCGGCGGCGTCCGCGTCGGCATGGCGCTGGACGAGGTGCAGCAGCGCGAACAGGCCGCCAATGCCACGCTCGGCGAGCGCCTGCAGCAGGTCGGCAGCCGCCACCTGGGCTGGCTGCTGCTGATGCTGGGCCTGCTGGTGGTGATCGGCGTGGTGGTGATCCTGTACGTGCAGCGCACCCTGGTGGCGCCGATCCGGGACCTGGCCGCTGCGGCGCGCCGCATCGAGGCTGGCGACTACCAGGCGCCGCTGGCCGAGAACACCCGCGACGACGAAGTCGGCGAGCTGGTGCGCGGCTTCGCCCGCATGCGCGATGCCATCGCCCGCCATGACCGCGAGGTGCGGCGCATGGCCTATACCGATGCACTGACCGGGCTGACCAACCGGTTGGCATTCAGGGAGGCGCTGGACCATCGCCTGATGGCCGCGCGCGCATCCAATCATCGGCTGGGCCTGCTGTTTGCCGATATCGACGATTTCAAGCGCGTCAACGACACCCTGGGCCATGAGGCCGGTGACGAAGCGCTGTTGCAGTTCGCGCAGCGCATCGGCAGTGCGGTTACCGAGGCCGGTGGCGATGAAGCCCTGCTGGCCCGCTTTGGCGGCGACGAGTTCGTGATCCTGGTCGGTGATGGCGACGTGGCGGCCAACGCACGGCTGCTGGCCGAAGTGCTGGTGCGCGAGCTGGGCAAGCCGCTGGTGGTGCAGGGCCGGGAACTGTTCCTGGGCACTTCGATCGGCGTGACCCTGTTCCCGGATGATGCCGCCGATGCGACCACGCTGCTGAAGAACGGCGACATCGCCATGTACCAGGCCAAGATGGCCGGCAAGAACTGCTACCGCTATTACAGCCGTGCGATGGACCACGCGGTCGAGCGCCGCGTGCACATGGAGCAGGAGCTGCGCGGGGCCTGGGAGCGCGGCGAGCTGCGCCTGGCCTACCAGCCGATCTTCCGCATGCGCGATCGCCGCATGGTCGGCGTGGAAGTGCTGCTGCGCTGGCAGCATCCGACCTTGGGCACGATTCCGCCGTCGGTGTTCATCGAAGTGGCCGAGCAGAGCGGGCTGATCGAGCTCATCGGCCCGAAGGTGCTGCGTGCGGCCTGCATGGAAGCCTCGCAGTGGCCACGCGGGGCGGGCGGCGATGATCTGTTCGTGTCGGTGAATGTGTCGCCGCGGCAGCTGCGCGGCGGTGAACTGCCGGCATTGGTCGCGCAGTGCCTGCACGAGTCCGGGCTGCCGGCGTCGCGCCTGCACCTGGAGTTGACCGAAACCGCGGTGATCGGCGACGAAATGGTTGCCGCGCAGCTGCTGGACAAGCTGCACCGCACCGGCGTGAAGGTCTGGCTGGACGATTTCGGCACCGGCTTCTCCGGTCTCAGCCATCTTCGCCAGGTACCGGTGGACGGCGTGAAGATCGACAAGAGCTTCGTGGCCGACATGCAGCGCGATCCCGACGATCTGGCGCTGACCACGGCGATCATCGCCATGGCCCACGCACTGGGCATCACCGTGGTGGCCGAGGGCATCGAGCAGCAGGCGCAGTTCGAACTGCTGGTGCAGCGCGGCTGCGATCTTGGCCAGGGCTACTGGCTGAGCCACCCGGTGACCGCCACCGAAGTGGTGCGGATGATCGAATCGGGCCTCTGACCGACTGACGTTGTGCCGGGGTCAGATAACCAGACAGGCGTGCGGTCAGGCCGGCAATCAGCGCCTTGGCCTGGGCATCATCCACTTCGAAGTGGGCCACGCCTTCGACCCGGTCCAGCTGGTGCAGGTAGTAGGGCAGCACGCCGGCGGCGAAGCTGCGCTCGCTCAGGTCCTGCAGGGCCTGCACGCTGTCGTTGACCCCGCGCAGCAGTACCGCCTGGTTCAGCAGCTGGGCGCCGACGCCGCGCAGGCGGGCCATCGCCGCGTCCACGCTGTCGTCGAATTCATTGGCGTGATTGGCGTGGACCACGATCGCCAGCGGCCATGGCAGGCTGCCCAGCCAGCACACCAGTTCATCGTCCACGCGTTCCGGCAGCACGATCGGCAGCCGGGTATGGATGCGCAGGCGGCGGATATGCGGAATCGCGCGCAGGGCGTCGGTCAGCTCGACCAGCTTGTGCGTGGCCAGTGACAACGGGTCACCGCCGGACAGGATCACCTCATCGATGTCCGGGTCGGCCGCGATGGCGGCTACGGCCTCCTGCCAGCCGCCCTTGGCAGCGTTTTCCGCGGCATAGTCGAAGTGGCGGCGGAAGCAGTAGCGGCAGTTGATCGCGCAGCTGCCAGTGGCGACCAGCAGGGCACGGCCACGGTACTTCTGGATCACCCCGGTAGCCTTCTTGGCGGCACCATCGCCCACCGCGTCGAAGCTGAACCCGGGCGCCGGGCGCATTTCCTCGTCGATCGGCAGCACCTGGCGCAGCAGCGGGTCGGCCGCATCGCCCACGCGCATGCGGGCCACGAAGCCCTCGGGCACGCGCAATGCGAACTGGTCCATGGCCGCCTCCGAGACACCCAGCGCCGCCGGGTCCAGCTGCAGCCGGGCCAGCAGGGCGTGCGGGTCGCGCAGCGCCTGGCGCCAGAGCTGCTGCCAGCGCGCGGGCGCGCCTGGCGACTGGGGCCGGGGGAAGGCGGAAAGCTGCATGGAGAGGGGGCCTGCGGTTATCATGGGGGCAGAAAAACAGTCGCCCACCGGCATCCGGTGGGCTTTCCATTCTAACGGCTCGCCGCACCCGCGGCGTTTCTGCCACTCAGGAGTTTACGCATGGCCAGCTACGGCATGAACGACGTCAAGAACGGGATGAAGATCCTGGTCAACAACCAACCGGCCGTCATCATCGACACCGAATACGTCAAGCCGGGCAAGGGCCAGGCCTTCACCCGCGTGAAGTACCGCCTGATCAAGGACGGCCGTACCCAGGAAGTGACCATGAAGTCGACCGACTCGCTGGATGCAGCCGACGTCGTCGATACCGACATGAACTTCATGTACAGCGACGGCGAGTACTGGCACTTCATGGACCCGGAGTCCTTCGAACAGGTCCAGGCCACCAAGGCCGGCATGGGCGGCGCCGAGAAGTGGCTGAAGGGCGAAGAGTCCTGCGTGGTCACCCTGTGGAACGGCGAGCCGATCTTCGTTCAGCCGCCGAACTTCGTCGAACTGAAGATCACCGAAACCGATCCGGGCGTCCGTGGCGACACCTCGGGCGGCGGCGGCAAGCCGGCCACCCTGGAAACCGGTGCCGTGGTCCGCGTGCCGCTGTTCGTCAACCAGGACGAAGTGATCCGCGTTGACACCCGTTCGGGCGAATACTCCGCACGCGTCAAATAAGGTCCCGGCCGCAGGCCGACCTTGCTGTAGAGCCGAGCCATGCTCGGACACGCGCCAGCGCATTCGCGCTGGCGCTCCCATGATCTGCTTCGGCAGATCATGGGCCCCGCTTCACGGGTCTCCAGACCCCGCCGCTTCACGGCAGCCCCTGACCCAGGGGCGTGTCCCCAGAAGTATCTCGCCGCCCCCAGCCAGTGAGCCCGCATGAGCGATAGCCCGCACCTCCCCGAAGCCTGCGACCTGCTCATCGAAGCTGGTCATGTCGTTCCGATCGAGCCGCATGCGGTGGTGCTGGAAGACCATGCCGTTGCCGTGCGTGGCAGCGAGATCGTGGCCATCCTGCCGCGTGCCGAGGCGCGCGCACGCTTCCGTGCCGCGCAGGTGGTCAGCCGCCCCGAGTCGGCGCTGATGCCGGGCCTGGTCAACGCGCACACGCACAACCCGATGACCCTGCTGCGCGGCGTCGCCGACGACCTGCCGCTGATGACCTGGCTGCAGCAGCACATCTGGCCGGTGGAAGCGGCCGTGATCGGGCCGGAATTCGTGGCCGACGGCACCACCCTGGCCATCGCCGAGATGCTGCGCGGCGGCACCACCTGCGCCAACGAGAACTACTTCTTCGGCGACGTGCAGGCCGCGGTCTACAAGAAACACGGTTTCCGCGCGCTGGTGGGCGCGGTCATCATCGATTTCCCCACCGCCTGGGCCAAGACCGACGACGAGTACTTCGCCAAGGCCGGTGAACTGCACGACCAGTGGCGCACCGATCCGCTGATCGCCACCGCGTTCGCGCCGCATGCGCCTTACACGGTCAACGATGCCAACTTCGAGCGGGTGCGGATGCTGTCCGACCAGCTCGACATGCAGGTGCACCTGCATACCCACGAGACCGCGCAGGAAATCAACGATTCGATCAGGCTGCACGGCCAGCGCCCGCTGGCGCGGCTGGATCGGCTCGGCCTGGTCAACGACCGCCTGATTGCGGTGCACATGACCCAGCTGACCGATGCGGAAATCCACCTGTGCGCCGAGCGCGGCGTCAGCGTGGTGCATTGCCCGGAATCCAACCTGAAGCTGGCCTCCGGTTTCTGCCCGGCCTGCGCCCTGCAGCGCGCAGGCGTGAACCTGGCGATCGGTACCGATGGCTGCGCCAGCAACAACGATCTGGACATGTTCAGCGAGAACCGTACCGCAGCGATCCTGGCCAAGGCCGTGGCCGATGATGCCACCGCGCTCGACGCGGCGACCACGCTGCGCGCGTCCACGCTGGGCGGCGCACGCGCGCTGGGCTTCGGTGACCGCATCGGTTCGATCGAAATCGGCAAGCAGGCCGACCTGGTCTGCGTCGACCTGTCGGCGCTGGAAACCCAGCCGCTGCACAACGTGCTGTCGCAGCTGGTGTATGCCACCGGCCGCCAGCAGGTCAGCGACGTCTGGATCGCCGGCAAGCCGAAGCTGGTGCAGCGCGAGCTGGTCGGCATGGACCTGCCGGGCATCATCGCCAACGCGCGCCAGTGGCGCGAGCGCATCCGTCATATCCGCGCCTGATCCCTGGCGCCGCAAGGACCCCTCATGACTGCCCCCCACGCTTCCTCCAATTTCGATCAGGCCGAGCTGGACAAGTTCGCCGCGCTGGCCAACCGCTGGTGGGACGCTGACGGCCCGCAGAAGCCGCTGCATGCGCTGAACCCGGTGCGCCTGAAGTACGTGGCCGACCGCGTGCCGTTGCGTGGTGCGCGCGTGCTCGACATCGGCTGCGGTGGCGGGCTGCTGAGCGAAGCACTGGCGCAGGCCGGCGCCGACGTCACCGCCATCGACCTGGCCCCGGAGCTGGTCAAGGTCGCGCGCCTGCATGCGCTGGAAAGCGGCGCCAAGGTCGACTACCGCGTGCAGGCCGCCGAGGATCTGGCCGCCGAGCAACCGGGCAGTTTCGATGTGGTCACCTGCATGGAAATGCTCGAGCACGTGCCAGACCCGGGCGCGATCATCGACGCCTGCAAGCGCCTGCTGAAGCCGGGCGGCCACCTGTTCCTGTCGACCATCAACCGCACCGCCGCCGCGTTCGCGGTGGCGATCGTCGGCGCCGAGTACGTGGCGCGCCTGCTGCCCAAGGGCACGCACCACTACCAGGAATTCATCAAGCCGGCCGAGCTGGCGCGCTGGCTGCGCGAGGCTGATGTGCAGCTGGTGGATGTCAGTGGCATGGCTTACGAGCCGTGGCGCAACCATGCCCGCCTGAGCAGCCGCACCGACATCAACTATCTGGCCTACGCGGTCAAGCCGGCATGACCTCTGCACGCTTCCCGCGCGCGGTGCTGTTCGATCTGGATGGCACCTTGCTGGACAGCGCGCCGGACTTCGTCGCTACCTGCAACGCGATGCTGGCCGAACGTGGTCGTGCACCCATCGATCCGGCCGCACTGCGCCCGGTGGTGTCGAAGGGCTCGCGGGCGATGGTCTCGGCTGCCTTCCCGGAACTGGACGTCGCCGCACGTGACGCGCTGATCCCGGAATTCCTGCAGCGCTACGAAGCGCTGATCGGCCAGCACGCAGTGCTGTTCGACGGCGTGGCCGGCATGCTCGCCGCGCTGGATGAGGCCGGTACGGTGTGGGGCATCGTCACCAACAAGCCGGAGTACCTGGCGCGCCTGATCCTGCCGCAACATGGTTGGCAGCAGCGTTGCGCGGTGCTGGTCGGCGGTGACAGCCTGGCCGAGCGCAAGCCTCACCCGCTGCCGCTGCTGCACGCTGCGCAGGCCATCGGCATGGCCGCCGAAGACTGCGTGTACGTGGGTGACGACGAGCGCGACATCATTGCCGCGCGGGCCGCGGCCATGCCGTCGGTGGCGGCGCTGTGGGGCTACCGCCTGCACAGCGACGATCCGCTGGCCTGGCAGGCCGACGTGCTGGTCGAGAACGCTGAACTTCTGCAACTGGCCAGTCTCTGGCCGACCCGGCCGGCAGCCCCGGCCCAGCCGTAAGGAATCCCGTAGTGAGCAGTACCGCGCTGGACAGTTTCCTCGACAAGTGGCGCAGCCGTTGGCCGGAATGGTCGGTGGCCGCCCCGTTCGTGGCCGAACCGCAACGCGAGCTCGCAGTGGCGTGGTTTGCGCTGCTGCAGGAGTTCGACGACATGCTCAACACCAGCGGCGATCCGCTGCCCGCCGATGCCAAGCTGGCGTGGTGGGGCGAGGAGCTGCGCAGCTGGGCAGGGCATCGTTCGCGCCATCCACTGGGCCGTCTGCTGGAGCCGGTGCGTGCGCCGTGGGTGCAACTGGCCGAAGCGCTGCCGGACCTCGTTGAAGCGCGTACCGTTGCGTTGGATGCAGCCGCTGCCGAGCGTGCGCTGGCCAATTACGCCGAGGCCGTGGCCGCAGTGGAAGCGGCCTTGTTTGCCGACAAGCCGCGCACCGGCGCCGGTCGTGCGGTGCAGCTGCAGACCCTGGCCCAGCGCCTGCAGGACGCCGGCGTGGCCGGTGTGCCGCGCAGCCTGTTGGATGAGGATTCCAGCACGGCCGCGCAGCGCTGGGCCCAGTACCTGCTGAAAGGATGGGGCAGCCGCGTGCCGGGCCCGCGCCCGCGGCGCGTGTGGTCGAGCCTGGCGCGCGCCCGCGTTGCCGCCCAGGCCGCAGGCAAGCCAATCGAAGCCACCCCGGTGCGCACGTTGCTGCGCGTGTGGTGGGCCGCGCGCGGTTGATCCAACTGTCTGGTAGTGCCGGCCGCTGGCCGGCAGCTCGGGCACTGCAGAATTCATGCGGTTGCCGGCCAGCGGCCGGCACTACCGTTATTTGCGTTCCAGCACCAGCAACGGGTCGATGCGGGTGTCGAACCAGTTCATGCCCCAGTGCAGGTGCGGGCCGGTGGCACGGCCGGTGGCGCCGACGGCAGCGATCACCTGGCCCTGCTCCACACGGTCGCCAACTTTTACGTCGATGCGCGAAAGGTGCAGGAAATTGGAACTGACCCCGAAGCCGTGGTCGAGCAGCAGCGTGCCACCGGTCAGGTACAGGTCCGGCCCAGCGAAGGTCACGATGCCGGCCGCCGGCGCCTTCACCGGGGTGCCGGTCGGCACCGCGATGTCCATGCCGGAGTGGCCGGCCCCCGGCTGCCCGTTGTAGACGCGCGCATTGCCGAAGCGGCCGCTGATGCGGCCCTGTACCGGCCAGATGAAGGTCTGGGTGAAGTCGGTGCGGTCGTCATCGCGGGCACGTGCGGCGGTCACCTGCGCCTGCTCGCGCTTGATCCGCTCGGCAATCGCCGGCGGCGGGTTGACCGTCTTCGGCGGCACGCCGTTCACCCGCTCGGTGGGCCAGTCGCGCGGCGTTACCGCAATGGTGGCTGTCTCGCTGCCACCATCGGGGCGCTGCACCTGTACGCGCAGCGGACCCTTCTCGTCGCGGCCGATGCCGAACACCACGCTGCCGTAGCCGCTCACCCGCAGCTGGCGGCCGGCGTACTGCACACGACTGCCTGCGGGCACCTTGCCGATCACCAGCGCGCCCTGCGACGCACTTGCCGGGAACACCACGCGGCTGTCGATCAGGCTGCCGATGCCATCCTGCGCCTGCGCAGGGGAAGAGGAAAACAGGGGCGCGGCCAGCAGCAGCGCCCCGATCATCAGTGCCGAACGCATCAGCGGTCGTAGGTCATGCGCTGGCCGGCGGGTTCACCCACCAGCTTGCTGCCGTCCCACACCAGCTGGCCGTTGACCCAGGTGGAGGCGATGCGCGAGCGGAAAGTGGTGCCTTCGAACGGCGACCAGCCGCACTTGGACAGCACGTCCTCGCGCTTGACGGTGAACGGCACGTCCTCCACCAGCACCAGGTCGGCAAAGTAGCCTTCGCGCAGGAAGCCGCGTTCTTCCACGTCGAACAGCTGCGCCGGCGCATGTGCGAATTTCTGCACCACCTGCTCGCGGGTCAGCTTGCCTTCGTGCACCCGCTCCAGCGCGGCCACCAGCGCGTACTGCACCAGCGGCAGGCCCGACGGCGCCTGCGCGTAGGGCTTCTGCTTCTCTTCCCAGGTGTGCGGCGCGTGGTCGGTGGCCAGCACGTCCAGCACGTCATCGGCCAAGGCAGCGGTGATTGCCTCGCGGTCGGACACTTCCTTGATCGCCGGGTTGCATTTGATCAGGTTGCCCTTGGCCGCGTAGTCCGGGCGCGCGAAGTGCAGGAAGTGCACGCAGGTTTCGGCGGTGATCTGCTTGCGGCTGCCATCGGCGCGGATCAGCGGGCCCTTCTCGAATAGCGCCAGCTCATCGGCGGTGGAGATGTGCAGCACATGCAGGCGGGTGCCGTGCTTGCGTGCCAGCGACATTGCCAGGCGGGTCGACTTGATGCAGGCTTCGCGCGAACGGATGTCCGGGTGCATGTCCGGGGTCAGCGCATCGCCGTACTTTTCCTGGAAGGCCTTGAGGTTGGCATCGATCATCGGCGTGTCTTCGCAGTGCGTGATGATCGGGGTCGGGCATTCGCGGAAGATCGCGTCCAGCGTTTCCGGGTTGTCGACCAGCATGTTGCCGGTCGAAGCACCCATGAACACCTTCACGCCCGGGGCCTTCTTCGGGTCCAGGGCACGGATCGCGTCCAGGTTGTCATTGCTGGCACCGTGGTAGAAACCGTAGTTGGCCCAGGCGCGGCCGCGCGCGAGCTCGTACTTGGCTTCCAGGATGGTTGAATCCAGCGTCGGCGGGTTGGTGTTGGGCATGTCCATGAAGCTGGTCAGGCCACCGGCCACGGCCGCGGCCGATTCGCTGGCGATGTCGCCCTTGTGGGTCAGGCCCGGTTCGCGGAAATGCACCTGGTCGTCGATCATGCCGGGCAGCAGCCAGCGCCCGGCGGCGTCCACCACCTGCTCGCCGTCGCGCGGCGCCAGCCCGTTGCCGATCTGCGCAATGCGGCCGTTCTCGATGCGCAGGTCGCCGTCGAAGGTGCGGCCTTCGTTGACCATCCGGGCGTTGGTGATGAGGGTGGAGGACATGTCAGTGTTTTCCTGTGCAACGGCAAGAGGGGGCGTGGGTGGATTCGGGCACCGGATCGAAGCCGCCGGGGTGGAACGGATGGCAGCGGCCCAGCCTGCGCGCAGCCAGCCAGCTGCCGCGCAGCGGCCCGTGCCGGGAGATGGCATCCATCGCGTATTCAGAACAGCTCGGCACGAAACGGCAGCGCGGCCCCAGCAGGGGGCTGATGAAGCGCTTGTAGAAGCGCAGCAGGGCAATGAGCAGGCGCGAGATCACCCAGTCATCTTATGCCAGTTGGCATGAAGGCCGCATTTGTGCAGGATGGGCCGTTGGTCGCATGTCGCCGATGGCCTGCGACCGGTACCAGCACCCGCGGGTGTTGGCCAGGTTCCGTACCGCGCAAGGCGGTCCGTGTTCGTCGGACTGCCACTTGGGCACCTTGACTCCAGGACTGAATGGAGCAGGGTGCCAAGGTTGCTGCTGCGGGTCGGGTAGGCTATAAAGGCCCGCTTTCCCGGGCCCCGGGGAATCCAAGGAAGAGCGTTTCGTGGCTGCTAAAAAAACTGCAAAGAAGGCCGCAACGGCCGCCAAGAAAACCGCCAAGCCTGTTGTGAAGAAGTTGGCGGCAAAGCCCGTTGCCAAGAAGCCGGCCAGCAAGCCGGCGACCAAGGCAGCGTCCTCGCAACCGGCGGCCAGGAAGGCCACCGCAAAGAAAACGCCGGTCAAGGCAACCAAGCCGGTGGCGAAGAAGGCCGCTGCGCCCGCCAAGGCCAAGCCAGCCGCCGCCAGCAAGAAGGCGCCGGTGAAGAAGACCGTCAGCAAGGCCGCGCCGGTGAAGAAGGCCGCCGCCAAGCCGGTGGTCAAGAAGGCCGCCGCCAAGCCGGCGCCGAAGGCGGTGGTGAAGAAGGCTGCAGCCAAGCCGGTCGCCAAGCCCGTAGCAAAGAAGGTCGCTGCGGCTAAACCGGCCGCCACGCCTGCCGCTGTAAAGAAGGGTGCCAAGAATGTTGCCGCGCCGGCCGTGAAACCGGCCCCGGCCCCAGTAGTGAAGTCCGCACCGAAGCCTGCTGCCAAGCCGGCTCCGGCCAAGCCTGTCCCGGCCAAGACCGTGGCAGTGGCAGCAGCCCAGCCGGCCTCCAAGCCGGCCCCGGCCGCCGCTCCTGCCGCTTCGAAGGCCCCGCAATCCAAGAATCCCGTGCCCGTTTCGAAATCGCCTGCCAAAACCGCCGTGAAATCCGATTCCGCCCCGAAGACCGTGTCGCGCCCTGTCGGCAAGGTTGCCGTGGCCGTCGCCGCCCGCTCGGCAGCACCGGCCCCGCGCAGCAAGTACAAGGTGGTCGAATACAAGACCGACGAGGCCACCGGCCGCCCGATCCTGCCGGCTGGCTACAAGCCGTCCTCGGAAGAGGAATACATGAGCCCGCTGCAGCAGGAGTACTTCCGCCAGCGCCTGCAGAACTGGCGCGCGGACCTGGTGGAAGAGTCCAAGCAGACCATCGAGAACCTGCGCGAGGAAGTGCGTGACATCGGCGACGAAGCCGAGCGTGCGACCCGCGAGACCGAGAACTCGCTGGAACTGCGTACCCGCGACCGCTACCGCAAGCTGATCGGCAAGATCGACAGCACCCTGAAGCGCCTGGAAGCCGGCGACTACGGGTACTGCGTCGACACCGGCGAAGAAATCGGCCTGGAGCGCCTGGAAGCGCGCCTGACCGCCGAGCGTACCATCGACGCCCAGGAGCGTTGGGAGCACCTGCAGAAGCAGCAGGGCGACTGATTCCAGTTCGTTGTCTGGTCATGCGAAAAACCCGGCTTCGGCCGGGTTTTTTGTTGGGTTCGTGTTGGCTGCGTAGAGCGGCGCCTTGCGGGTATCGGCGTGAGCCTGCGGGTGGGTCCGGGCAGGACACGCTGCAAGTACATCCCTGTAAGCTCGGCCGCGGCATCCATGCCGCGGACGGTCCCGCCCGGACCCACCCGCAGGCTCTCGACGGTTTCCTGCGTGCGCGGCCGATGTAGAGCCGAGCCCACGCTCGGCTCAGGCCGACAGGAGCGGTCATGCGTGCTCGCGGCTGTTGAGTCCGCCTTGTAGCGAGCCGAGCACCGCAGGGGAATCAGGGGCGAAGAGGCGCCGCTGTTTGAGCGCAGCGAGTTCGGCGCCGTCCCCTGATTCACCGAGGAGCACAGGGCACCGGCGCGCAGCGCCGGCTCGCGGATGGCGGAGCGTTTCTTTGGTTACTTTCTTTTCGCGAAAAGAAAGTGACAAGCCCAATCATCAAGGGAGAGCAACGGCCCCAGCCAAACACCCGGCGCCGCCGAATCCGCTGTTAGCAGCGTCACTGCAGGTCGCGAAGATTCAGTTTCCGCAGCGTTGGGTTCTTCCACGCGGTGATCCCGGCCACGCTCAGCACCGCGAATCCACCCAGCACCACCGCCGGCACCAGGCCGAGCAGCTTCGCCATCGTGCCGGCATAGAACGCGCCCAGCTCGTTGGACGAACTGATGAAGATGCCGTTGATCGACGATACGCGACCGCGCATCTCTTCCGGCGTAGCCAACTGCAGGATGGTCGAGCGGATCACCACCGAGACACCATCGAACGCGCCGTAGAACAGCAGGATCAGCGCCGACAGCCAGAAGTGCTGCGACAACCCGAAGCTGATCACGCACAGGCCGAAGCCGGCCACCGCGAACAACAGCACGCGGCCGGCATTGCGGTGCAGCGGGTGGCGCGCCAGCCACAGGCCCACGCACACCGAGCCCAGCGCCGGCATCGCGCGCAGGATGCCCAGTCCTTCCGGGCCGTGGTGCAGGATCTCGTGCAGGAACGCCGGCAGCATCGCCACCACGCCGCCCAGCAGCACCGAGAACATGTCCAGCGCCATCGCGCCGACCATGATCCGGTTGCCGACCACGAAGCGCGCGCCTTCAGCGATGCTCTTGAAGATCGGGGCGGCCGGACCGGTATGCACCGGTTCTTCCACCTTCAGCGTGGCCAGGCAGGCCATCGCCACCAGCGCAAAAGCGGTGGCCACTGCGTAGGACAGGCCTTTGCCACCGAAGCCGACCAGCACGCCACCCAGTGCCGGGCCGGCGATCATGCCGGCCTGGAACACCACCGCGCCCAGGCCGGCGCCACGCGCGAACTGGTCACGGGCCAGCACGCGGGCGAACAAGGCGTTGTAGATCGGCGACAGGAAGGCGCGGACCATGCCGGTCAGCGCGATGGCCGCGTAGATCGGCCACACGCCGTCAATCGGCAACCAGCCCATGGCCACGCTGGTCAATACCAGTGCAGTGGCGATCAGCCCGCAACAGGCGACCATGCCCAGCCGACGGCGCGGCAGGTGATCCACCAGGTAACCGGCGAACGGAGCCACGCAGAAGAACGGCACGACCTCGGCCAGGCCGATCAGGCCCAGCGAGAACGGATTGCGGGTGACTTCGTAGATGTGCCAGCCGACAGTGACCGCGACCACCTGGTAGGACAGCATCGCAAAGATGCGGTAGGCCAGCAGCCTGGCGAAACCGGGCCGGGACAGCAGGCCCAGTGCACTGTCTTCGGCCGTGGCGGGCTCGCTCACGACGGGTCGCGCTGCAGCTGCGCCTGCGCCGTCTCACGGATGAACGCCAGCATCGCCGCCACGCCGTTGCTGCGGGTGGGCGAGAGGTGGCGGGCCAGGCCGATGTCCTGGATGTAGCTCGGTTCGGTGGCCAGGATCTCCTGCGCCGAGCGCCCGGAGTACACGCGCAGCGCCAGGAAGATCAGGCCGGAGACAATCGCCGAATCGCTGATGGCATGGAAGCGCAGCGACTGCGCGTTGCCTTCCGGCACGATCCAGACCATCGACTGGCAGCCGAGCAGGCGATGCTCTTCGGTCTTCCATTCTTCCGGGAAGACCGGCAGCTTGCGGCCGAGGTCGATCAGGTACTGGTAGCGCTCGGACCAGTCGCCGAAGAAGCCGAATTCCTCGGCGATGGCGGTCTGGGCCTCGGCGGCGGTGGGTTCAATCGGGAACGGGGAGTCGGTCACAACAGTCTCTACGGTGGGGGCGTGACCGGCGGACCGGCCACGGGGCAGGGCAGGTCAGCTGCGCTTGCGCGACCAGCGAACGCCCTGCGGGGTGTCATCCAGC
The DNA here is from genome assembly GCF_059337855.1 of Stenotrophomonas maltophilia complex sp. Om-AH-Sm3. NCBI lineage: Bacteria > Pseudomonadati > Pseudomonadota > Gammaproteobacteria > Lysobacterales > Lysobacteraceae > Stenotrophomonas > Stenotrophomonas maltophilia complex sp. Om-AH-Sm3. The sequence goes on from NZ_JBYBLQ010000008.1 coordinate 100,221, forward strand.
ACGATGCCTTCGGCGGCCAGCTGGTCGCGGATGGCGTCGGCACGGGCGAAATCGCGTGCCTTCTTGGCCGCGGTGCGCTCGTCGATCAGGCCCTGGACGCGGGCATCGTCGTCCTCGTCGCCCGCTGCGGTGCCGAACCACTGCGCCGGGTCGGCCTGCAGCAGGCCCAGCACCAGGCCCGCACCGAGCAGCTCGCCCTTCAGGCGTGCCTGCTCGGCCGGGTCGGTGGCACGACGCGCATCGGCGGCGATGCGGGCCACTTCGGCCAGCGCCTGTGGGGTGTTGAGATCGTCGTCCAGGGTGGCCTCGACCGTGGCCGGAATCACTGCCGTGGCCTCGATCGACGCCAGTTCGCGCAGGGTGCCGTACAGGCGGTCCAGGGTGCGCACCGATTGTTCGATCAGCGCATCGGACCAGTCCAGCGGCTGCCGGTAGTGGGCCGACAGCAGGGCCAGGCGCAGCGCTTCCGGCGGATGCTGGCGCACCAGATCATGCACGCGCTCGATGTTGCCCAGCGACTTGCTCATCTTGGCGCCGCCGAAGTTGAGCATGCCGTTGTGCAGCCAGAAGCGGGCGAAGATCTTGCCGCCGTGGGCGCATTCGCTCTGCGCAAGCTCGTTCTCGTGGTGCGGGAACTGCAGGTCGACGCCGCCGGCATGGATGTCGATGGTCTCACCCAGGTGAGCCGCGGCCATCGCCGAGCACTCGATGTGCCAGCCCGGGCGGCCACGGCCCCAGGGCGACGCCCAGCCGGGCAGGTCGTCGCTGGACGGCTTCCACAGCACGAAATCACCCGGGTCGCGCTTGTACGGGGCCACGTCGACGCGGGCACCGGCCAGCATTTCTTCCGGGTCACGGCGCGAGAGCTTGCCGTAGCCGTTGAAGCTGGCCACCGCGAACAGTACGTGACCCTCGGCGGCGTAGGCATGACCATTGGCGATCAGCTGCTCGATCATGGTGATGATCTGCGGAATGTGCGCGGTCACCTCCGGTTCGATGTCCGGCGGTACCACGCCCAGCGCGGCCATGTCTTCACGGTAGGCGGCGGCGAACTTGCCGGTGATGGTGCTGATCGGCACGCCCTGCTCGCGCGCGGCGGTGTTGATCTTGTCGTCCACGTCGGTGATGTTGCGGGCGTAGCGCAGCGCGCCGAAACGGCGCCGCAGCAGATCGGCCAGCACCCCGAACACCACCGGGCCACGGGCGTTGCCGATGTGCACGTAGTTGTAGACCGTGGGGCCGCACACATACAGGGTCGGACAGGCCGGGTCGAGCGGAGTGAACGGTTCGAGCTGGCGAGTCAGGTTGTTGTGCAGGCGCAGGGTCATGGGGCTGTGGCTGGGGGACAAGCCTGTGATTTTAGAACGTGTCGGCCCCCTTTGGGGGCACTGGCTGCCACCGGTGGACGCCGGGTCCATCCAGGGTGGGGTGGGCAGGAGCAGCGTGGACGGGTAATGTTCAGCCCCTTGCGCTCGCCACTGCCTACACTATTGCCGTGTCCTTGCTCCCGTCGCCAATGAAATCCACCGCGTTGCTGACCCTGGCCTGCCTGTCGGCGCTGCCCGCCGTGGTGCTGGCCCAGGAGGCCGAGCCCCGCAACCGGGTGGTGATCGTGGAGAACGTGAAGTTCGACTACGCGCAGGTGCTGAACGTCGAACCCGTGTTCCAGACCCTGCGTGCGACCCGCACCGAAGAGCACTGCGAGCCGGTGTCGACACGGACCCTGGCCCCGGTGAACGTGACCGGCGAGGAGCCGGTCGAGGACAAGGGCCGGATCAGCCGCTTCTGGGATTCGGTGCGCTCGATGTTCAAGCGCAGCGACGAGGAGCCCTCCGAAGAGGCCGGCCCCGAAACGCCGGCCCCAGCGCCTGCCAACAATGGCCCGATGCTGACCCGCGACTGCCGCATCGTGCCGGTGGGGCGTGAATTCCGCCGGCCCATCGCCTACGACGTGGACTACGTCTACAAGGGCACCAAGTATCGGTCGCGGCTGCCGGAAGACCCGGGCAACCGGCTCAAGATCCGGGTGTCGATCACCCCCTGGGTCGGTCCGGAGCAGGGCGCCGCCGGCAATCCCTGATTCTGCGACCCCGGCCCCTTGCGCCGGTCACGGCCGCATGCAAAGATATTCGGCCATGAAGCTCACCGACTTCCAGCACGACAGCAGCGCAGCCCGACAGGCGTCGGGCATGACCTCGCGTGCGCGTCGACCGGAACCCCACATTCTCGCTGGGTAACCGGAGCTTTTTGCTGTTCGTCCGAAGAAAACCCAGCCCGCCGGCTGGGTTTTTTCGTTTCCGCGTTCTGAAAGCTGCAACTGCAACCTTTTCGTTTCACCTTTGCTTCCTTTTTTCCCTTCCACCGCGTCGAACCCGGCGCCGCCACGCAAGGAAAGATGATGTCCCCCAAGCACTTCCTGAACACCCAGGACTGGAGCCGCAGCGATCTCGACGCGCTGCTGACCCAGGCCGCGCTGTTCAAGCGCAACAAGCTCGGCGACCAGCTCAAGGGCAAGTCGATCGCGCTGGTGTTCTTCAACCCTTCCATGCGTACCCGCACCAGCTTCGAACTGGGCGCATTCCAGCTCGGTGCCCACGCGGTGGTGCTGCAGCCGGGCAAGGATGCGTGGCCGATCGAGTTCAACCTCGGCACGGTGATGGACGGCGATACCGAAGAGCACATCGCTGAAGTGGCCAAGGTGCTGGGCCGTTACTGCGACATCATCGCGGTGCGTGCGTTCCCCAAGTTCGTCGACTGGGCCTACGACCGCCAGGACATCGTCCTCAACAGCTTCGCCAAGTACTCGCCGGTGCCGGTCATCAACATGGAGACCATCACCCATCCGTGCCAGGAGCTGGCCCACATCATGGCGCTGCAGGAGCACTTCGGTACCCAGGACCTGCGCGGCAAGAAGTACGTGTTGACCTGGACCTACCACCCCAAGCCGCTGAACACCGCCGTGGCCAACTCGGCGCTGACCATCGCCACCCGCATGGGCATGGACGTGACCCTGCTGTGCCCGACCGCCGACTACATCCTCGACGAGCGCTACATGGGCTGGGCCGAGCAGAACGTGGCCGAGAGCGGTGGTTCGCTGAAGATCAGCCATGACATCGACAGCGCCTACGCCGGCGCCGACGTGGTCTACGCCAAGAGCTGGGGTGCGCTGCCGTTCTTCGGCAACTGGGAACCGGAAAAGCCGATCCGCGACCAGTTCAAGCACTTCATCGTGGACGAGCGGAAGATGGCGCTGACCAACAACGGGGTGTTCAGCCACTGCCTGCCGCTGCGCCGCAACGTGAAAGCCACCGATGCGGTGATGGATTCGCCGCAGTGCATCGCCATCAACGAAGCCGAGAACCGCCTGCACGTGCAGAAGGCGATCATGGCCGCCGTTGCCGGGCGCTGATCCAACACTTCAGCCGACCAGCGGTCGGCTCTACCGAATTCCCATCCCCCAAGTGGACCTGATCCCCATGAGCAACAAAGACGTCGTTCTCGCCTTCTCCGGCGGCCTGGATACCAGCTTCTGCGTGCCGTACCTGCAGGAGCGTGGCTACAACGTGCACACCGTGTTCGCCGACACCGGCGGCGTGGATGATGAAGAGCGCGATTTCATCGAGAAGCGTGCCGCCGAGCTGGGCGTGACCAGCCATGTCACCGTCAATGGTGGCCCGGCCATCTGGGAAGGCTTCGTCAAGCCGTTCGTGTGGGCCGGCGAAGGCTACCAGGGCCAGTACCCGCTGCTGGTCTCGGACCGCTACCTGATCGTCGATGCCGCGCTGAAGCGTGCTGCCGAGCTGGGTACCCACATCATCGCCCACGGCTGCACCGGCATGGGCAATGACCAGGTCCGCTTCGACCTGGCCGTGAAGGCGCTGGGTGACTACCAGATCATCGCGCCGATCCGCGAGATCCAGAAGGAACACACCCAGACCCGCGCCTACGAGCAGAAGTACCTGGAAGAGCGCGGCTTCGGCGTGCGCGCCAAGCAGCAGGCCTACACCATCAACGAGAACCTGCTGGGCGTGACCATGTCCGGCGGCGAGATCGACCGTTGGGAAGCCCCGGGCGAAGGTGCGCGTGGCTGGTGCTCGCCGCGCAGCGAGTGGCCGGAACAAGCGCTGACCGTCACCCTGAAGTTCGTCGAAGGCGAAGCGGTTGAACTGAACGGCAAGGCGCTGCCGGGCGACCAGATCCTGGCCCAGCTCAACAAGCTGTTTGCCCCGTACGGTGTTGGCCGCGGCGTCTACACCGGCGATACCGTGATCGGCCTGAAGGGTCGCATCGTGTTCGAGGCCCCGGGCCTGGTCTCGCTGCTGGCCGCGCACCGCGCGCTGGAAGATGCCGTACTGACCAAGCAGCAGAACCGCTTCAAGCCGGACGTGGCACGCAAGTGGGTGGAGCTGGTGTACGAAGGCTTCTACCACGACCCGCTGAAGACCGACATCGAAGCCTTCCTGAAGTCCTCGCAGGCCAAGGTCAACGGCGAAGTGGTGCTGGAAACCCGCGGTGGCCGCGTCGACGCGGTGGCGGTGAAGTCGCCGCACCTGCTCAACACCAAGGGTGCCACCTACGCACAGTCGGCCGACTGGGGCGTGGAAGAGGCTGAAGGCTTCATCAAGCTGTTCGGCATGAGTTCGACTGTCTATGCGCAGGTCAATCGCGGTTGACCTGTGACGGGGGCGCCGGCCGCTGGCCGGCGCCTCGCAGCGTCGATGGAAGGTAGTGCCGGCCGCTGGCCGGCTCGTGGCACGGCTGGATCATTGCGGAGCCGGCCAGCGGCCGGCACTACCGATTTCGAACCCTACGGATATTCAGACACATGCTTGAACAGACGCTCGATCACCTGCAGGCCCTGGTGTCCTTCGACACCCGCAACCCGCCGCGTGCGATCACCACCGGTGGCATCTTCGATTACCTGCGCGCGAACCTGCCCGGCTTCAACGTCGAGGTGATCGACCATGGCGCGGGTGCGGTCAGCCTGTACGCCGTGCGTGGGACGCCGAAGTACCTGTTCAACGTGCACCTGGATACCGTACCGGACTCGCCGCACTGGAGTGCCGATCCGCATGTGATGCGCCGCCTGGACGACCGTGTGGTCGGCCTGGGCGTGTGTGACATCAAGGGCGCCGCCGCTGCGCTGGTGGCGGCGGCCAACGCCAGTGATGGCGATGCCGCCTTCCTGTTCTCCAGCGACGAAGAAGCCAACGACCCGCGCTGCATCGCCGCGTTCCTGGCGCGTGGCCTGCCGTATGAAGCCGTACTCGTGGCCGAACCGACCATGAGCGAAGCGGTGCTGGCGCATCGTGGCATCAGCTCGGTGCTGATGCAGTTCGCCGGCCGTGCCGGCCATGCGTCGGGCAAGCAGGATGCGACTGCCAGCGCATTGCACCAGGCCATGCGCTGGGGCAATCGCGCGCTGGATCATGTGGAATCGCTGGCCTCGGCGCGCTTCGGTGGACTGACCGGCCTGCGCTTCAACATCGGTCGCGTCGAAGGCGGTATCAAGGCCAACATGATCGCACCGGCTGCTGAGGTGCGCTTCGGGTTCCGCCCGCTGCCGTCGATGGACATCGATGGCCTGCTGGCGACCTTCGCCGGTTTCGCCGAGCCGGAAGCCGCCGTGTTCACCGAGACGTTCCGTGGTCCCAGCCTGCCCGCCGGTGACATCGCCGAGGCCGAGAACCGCCGCCTGCTGGCGCGCGACGTGGCCGATGCGCTGGAGCTGCCGATCGGCAATGCCGTGGATTTCTGGACCGAGGCGTCGCTGTTCTCGGCCGCTGGCTATACCACACTGGTATTCGGCCCGGGTGACATCGCCCAGGCACACACCGCCGATGAGTTCGTGACGCTGGACCAGCTGCAGCGCTACACCGACGCCGTGCATCGGATCATCACCGCCGGCGCCTGATCGACCCCACAACGCCGCCATGCCCCCGGGCATGGCGGAACTGCAACGCGGCGACCGCCGCCTGTGACGAAACCGAAATGTCTCCTGCCCTCCAGCCCCACCGCCAGACCCGCCAGACCATCGTGCGCCTGCTTTCCAGCATGGCCAGCGCGAAGGAGATCAGCCAGTACCTCAAGCGCTTTTCGCAGCTGGATGCCAAGCGCTTCGCCGTGGTCAAGGTCGGCGGCGCGGTGCTGCGCGACGACCTCGACGCACTGACCTCCTCACTGTCGTTCCTGCAGGAGGTCGGTCTGACCCCGATCGTGCTGCACGGCGCCGGCCCGCAGCTGGATGCCGAGCTGTCGGCCGCCGGCATCGAGAAGCAGACCGTGAACGGCCTGCGCGTGACTTCGCCGGAAGCATTGGCGATCGTGCGCCGGGTGTTCCAGCAGTCCAACCTGCGCCTGGTCGAGGCGCTGCAGCAGAACGGCGCACGTGCCACCTCGATCACCGGTGGCGTGTTCGAGGCCGAGTACCTGGACGTGGACACCTACGGCCTGGTCGGCGAGGTGAAGAAGGTCAACCTGGCACCGATCGAGGCCAGCCTGCGTGCCGGCTCGATCCCGGTCATCACCAGCCTGGGTGAAACCGCCGGTGGCCAGATCCTCAACGTCAACGCCGACTTTGCCGCCAACGAGCTGGTGCAGGAACTGCAGCCGTACAAGATCATCTTCCTGACCGGCACCGGTGGCCTGCTGGACGAGGCGGGCAACGTGATCGATTCGATCAACCTGTCCACCGAATACGACCACCTGATCGCGCAGCCGTGGATCCACGGTGGCATGAAGGTGAAGATCGAACAGATCAAGGACCTGCTCGACCGCCTGCCGCTGGAATCGTCGGTGTCGATCACTCGCCCGGCCGACCTGGCCAAGGAACTGTTCACCCACAAGGGCTCGGGCACGCTGGTGCGCAAGGGTGAGAAAGTACTGCGCGCCACCGCCTGGAGCGAGCTCGACCTGCCGCGGCTGAAGGGCCTGATCGAATCCAGCTTCGGCCGCACCCTGGTGCCGGACTACTTCGAAAAGACCAGGCTGCTGCGTGCCTATGTCAGCGAGAACTACCGCACTGCGGTGATCCTCACCGACGAGGCAGAGGGCGTGTACCTGGACAAGTTCGCCGTGCTCGACGACGCGCAGGGTGAAGGCCTGGGCCGCGCGGTCTGGAACGTGATGCTGGAGGAGACCCCGCAGCTGTTCTGGCGCTCGCGCCACGGCAACCCGATCAACCACTTCTACTACGCCGAGTCCGATGGCTGCTACAAGCAGGACCATTGGAAAGTGTTCTGGTTCGGTGCCGATGGCATCGACCGCATCAAGACCTATGTCGACCACTGCGCCCAGCGCGCGCCGAGCCTGCTGGGGTGAGCGATGAGTCCTCCTGACGTGTGGAACACGGTGCCTACCCTGCACGGCCAGCACGTGGCGCTGCAGCCGCTTCAGCTTGAGCATGTCCCGGGCCTGCGCGCTGCACTCGAAGGCAGCGGCCTGGACCAGCTCTGGTACACCCAGGTGCCGTCACCGCAGCAGGTCGAGCACTATGTGCAGGCCGCGCTGCAGGCGCACGCCGAAGGCAAGGTGCTGCCGTTCGTGATCTACGATGCGGCGGGTGACATCATCGGCAGCACGCGCTTCTACGACATGGATGCCAGCGTGCCCAAGCTCAGCCTCGGCTACACCTGGTACACGCCGCGCGTGCAGCGCACCGGCGCCAACACCGAAGCCAAGCTGTTGCTGCTGCAGCACGCCTTCGAGGCCATGGGCTGCATCAGCGTGGTGCTGGAAACCAGTTGGTTCAACGTCACCTCGCGCACCGCCATCGCCCGCCTGGGCGCCAAGCAGGATGGCGTGCTGCGCAACCACAAGCGGCACGCCGACGGCACGCCGCGCGACACCGTCATCTTCTCCATCATCGATGCGGAATGGCAGGGCGTGAAGCGCCACCTGCAGTACCGCCTGGACAGTCACGCATGAACGATTCGACTTTTACCTTGGGCATCGTCGGTGCCCGCGGCCATACCGGCGCCGAGCTGATCAAGCTGGTGGCCGCGCATCCGCGCCTGAAACTGGCCTTCGTCTCTTCGCGCGAGCGCGCCGGGCAGCGCCTGTCCGACCACCACCCGGAATTCCAGGGCGAGCTGCAGTACGAAAACCTGGACGCCGATGCGGTGGCGGCCAAGGGCGTGGACGCGGTGATCCTGGCCCTGCCCAACGGCCTGGCCGCGCCGTTCGTGGCCGCGCTTGAAACCGCGAAGCCGGACACCGTCATCGTCGACCTGTCGGCCGACTACCGCTTCGACAACAGCTGGTACTACGGCCTGCCGGAGCTGACCCGCGGCCGGTACAACGGCCAGAAGCACATCAGCAACCCGGGCTGCTATGCCACGGCGATGCAGCTGGCGGTGCATCCGCTGCTGGACCTGCTGGCCGGCCCGCCGCAGTGCTTCGGTGTGTCCGGCTACTCCGGTGCCGGCACTACGCCGTCGGACAAGAACAACGTCGAACTGCTGGCCGACAACCTGATGCCGTATGCGCTGACCAACCATGTGCACGAGCGCGAAGTGTCCGTGCAGCTGGGCGTGGCCGTCGAGTTCATGCCACACGTCGCGCCGCACTTCCGTGGCATCACGCTGACCGCCAACCTGTGGCTGAACCGCGTGCAGACCCGTGAGCAGATCGTCGAGCGCTTCCAGCAGGCCTATGCCGGTGAACCCTTGATCGAAGTGCTGGACGAAGCGCCGTGGGTCAGCCGCATCGCCGGCCGCCACGGTGCCCAGGTCGGTGGCTTCACGCTCGCGCCGGGCGGCAAGCGGGTGGTGGTGGTGGCGACGCTGGACAACCTGCTGAAGGGCGCGGCCACCCAGGCCATGCAGAACCTCAACCTCGCGCTGGGCATCGACGAACTGACGTCGATCCCGCACTGAACACGCCTTCCGGAGCCCCCATGGCAGACCTTCTTTGGCAGAAGCCCGGCGTCGCCGTCGACGCCCAGATCCAGACCTTCCTCGCCGGCGACGACGTGATCCTCGACCGCGAGTTCTTCCTGCATGACATCGCTGCCAGCGCCGCGCATGCGCAGGGCCTGCAGCACATCGGCATCCTCAGTGCCGATGAGCTTGCCGGACTTCTGCGCGAACTGGAGATCCTGGCGCAGGACTTCCGCGAAGGCCGCTTCGTGCTGGATACGCAGTACGAGGATGGCCACTCGGCGATCGAAGCGCGCCTGACCGAACGCCTTGGTGATGCGGGTCGCAAGATCCACACCGGCCGCAGCCGCAATGACCAGATCCTGGTCGCCACGCGCCTGTGGCTGAAGGAGAAGCTGCTGCGCGTGGCCCAGCTCAGCGCCGACGTGGCCAAGGTCGCGCTGGACCGCGCGCAGGCTGAGAAGGATCTGCCGATTCCCGGCTACACCCACATCCAGCGTGCCGTGGTGTCCTCGGCCGGAATGTGGTGGGCGGGCTGGGCCGAGGCCTTCATCGACAACGCCATCCGCGCCCGTGACACCCATGCACTGGTCGATGCCAATCCGCTCGGCACCGCTGCCGGCTACGGCGTGAACCTGCCGCTGGACCGCAAGCACACCACCGCCGCGCTGGGCTTCGCGCGCATGCAGATATCGCCGATCTACGCGCAGCTGTCGCGTGGCAAGTTCGAGCTGGCTGCACTGGAAGCGCTCGGTGGCGCCACGCTGGACCTGCGCCGCATTGCGTGGGACCTGTCACTGTTCACCAGCGCCGAGTTCGGCTTCGTCGCGCTGCCGGCGCAGTACACCACCGGCAGTTCGATCATGCCCAACAAGCGCAATCCGGATGTGATCGAGCTGATGCGCGCCACCCACGCCAGCGTCGCCGCTGCGCGCACCGAGATCGAGCAGCTGCTGTCGCTGCCGTCTGGCTACCATCGCGACCTGCAGTCGTCCAAGGGTGCCATCTTCCACGGCTTCGGCCGTGGCCTGGCCGCGCTGGAACTGCTGCCGGCGCTGCTGGCCAATCTGGAATGGCGTGAGGACAGGCTGCGCGCGGCGATTGATTCGGGCATGTATGCCACCGACGTCGCCGTGGAGGCGGCCGTGGCTGGCGTACCGTTCCGCGAGGCCTACAAGGCCGCTGCGGCCGGTGCCGACAGTGCAGGGCAGGGACGCACGCCGGAAGGCAGCCTGGCCGCGCGTGTATCGCCGGGCGCGGCCGCTGACCTGCGCCTGGACGAACTGCGCGCGCGCTGGCAGGCGCTGTCCTGATGGCGGGCACTGTCTACCTGGTCCTGGCGATGCGCCGGCCGGACTTCAACGATGCAGCGGTGCAGCCGCACCGCGATTTCCTCGATGCGTTGCGGGCGCAGGGCAAGCTGCAGCTGACCGGTGGCTTCGCCGATGGCAGCGGTGGCGCCTACGTGCTGTGCAACGTGGACAGCCTGGCGCAGGCGCGGGCCATCGTCGCCACCGATCCACTGGTGACGATGCAGGCCTCCGACCTGACCGTGCACGAATGGAACACCCGCTGAGAGCCTGACCGATGATCCAGCACGCGGCCCATGTCGCCTCGCCGTTCCCCGAACAGGCGCTGCCGCCGTGGCGGCGTGCGGTGCTCAAGGTCGGCAGCAGCCTGCTGGCAGCCGATGGCGGCGGCCTGTCGCCACGCCACGCGCTGGGCCTGGCCCAGTTCGTCTCGGCCAATCTCCTGGCCGGGCGCGAGGTGGTGATCGTCTCCTCCGGCGCGGTCGCTGCCGGGCGCGCGATCCTGCCGCGCGCCGATGAACCGGGCGCAGCGATGGCGGCGCGGCAGGCCCTGGCGGCGCTTGGCCAGGCCCAGCTGATCGGGCTCTGGCAGCGCTTCTTCGAGCGCCCGGTGGCGCAGGTGCTGCTGACCCATGACGACCTGCGCAACCGCCGCCGCTACCTCAATGCACGCGCCACGTTGAGTGAACTATTGCGCCTGGGCGCGTTGCCGGTGGTCAACGAGAACGACACCGTGTCGGTGGATGAGCTCAAGCTCGGCGACAACGACAACCTGGCTGCCACCGTGGCGGCGCTGGTCGACGCCGATGCGCTGTTCATCGCCACCGACATCGATGGCCTGTACAGCGCCGACCCGCGCACCGTGGCCGATGCGCGGCCGTTGCACGACGTGCCGGAACTGGGTGACGAGGTGCTGGCGATGGCGGGCGGCGCCGGCTCGCGCGCCGGTACCGGCGGCATGCGCACCAAGCTGGAGGCGGCGGCGAAGGCCGGACGCCTGGGCATCGAAACCTATCTGTTCAATGGCCGCAGCGGTGACGTGGTGCGCGCGCTGGCGCAGGACCGCCTGTTCGGCACCCGAATCCATGCCGCACGCAGCCGCGAGGCCGCCCGCAAGCACTGGCTGCGGCATGCACCGCTGGCCGAGGGTGTGATCGTCATCGATGCCGGTGCGGCACAGGCGATGCGCGAGAAGGGCGCCTCGCTGCTGCCCGGTGGCATCACCGGTGCAGAGGGCGTGTTCCGCCGCGGCGATATGGTACAGGTGTGCTGGAACGCGCCGCAGGGCCGAGTCTGCGTGGCCCGTGGCGTCAGCCAGTATGCTGCCGACGACGTACGCCGGATTGCCGGCCACCATTCGCGCGACATCCAGGCCGTGCTCGGCTACAACTACGGCGGCAGCGTCGTCCATCGCGACGACCTGGTGCTGCCATGACCGGATTGAAGGACACACCGATGAGCGAGATCGAAGCGCAGGCGCGTGCCTGCCGTGATGCGGCGCAGATCGTTGCCGGCCTGGACAGTGCGGCACGACGCACGCTGCTGCTGGCGATGGCGCAGGCACTGGAGGTGAATGCCGGACTGATCCTGGCCGGCAATGCACGTGACCTCGCCGCCGCGCGCGAGAAGGGCGTGGGCAGCGCCATGCTCGATCGTCTGGCACTGGACCCGCCGCGCCTGTTCGCGATGGCCGAAGCCGTGCGCGAAGTGGCCGGATTGCCAGATCCTGTCGGCGAGGTCACCCGCGATGACGTGCGCCCGAATGGCATCCGCGTGCAGAAGGTGCGCGTGCCGCTGGGCGTGATCGCGATGATCTACGAGGCGCGCCCGAACGTGACCGCCGAAGCCGCGGCGCTGTGCCTGAAGGCGGGTAACGGCGTGATCCTGCGCGGTGGTTCCGAGGCAATTCACTCCAACACCGCGATCGCGCAGGCACTCGCCGGTGCGTTGAATGCCAACGGCGTACCGCCGGCCGCCGTGACCGTGCTGACCGACCTGCGCCGCGAGGCGATGCTGGAACTGCTGCAGCTGCATGAGCTGATCGACCTGGCGATTCCGCGCGGTGGCGAAGGCCTGATCCGTTTCGTTGCCGAGCATGCGCGGGTACCGGTGATCAAGCACTACAAGGGTGTCTGTCACCTGTTCGTGGATGCCAGCGCCGACCTGGGCAAGGCTATCGACCTGCTGGTGGATGGCAAGTGCAGCCGGCCAGCCGCCTGCAATTCTCTGGAGACACTGCTGGTACACCGTGACGTAGCCGATTCCTTCCTGCCGCGCGTGGCGCAGGCGCTTGGCCAGCGTGGCGTTCAGCTGCGCGCCGATGCGCAGGCGCAGCCGCTGCTGCCGGGCAGCATGGCGGCGACCGAGGAGGACTACGCCGCCGAGTTCCTCGACCTTGTGCTGGCCGTGCGCGTGGTGGACGACCTCGATGCGGCCATCGCGCACATCCGCCGCTATACCTCCGACCACACCGAAGTGATCGCGACCGCAGACGCCGACCATGCCGAGCGTTTCGTTACTGCGCTGCGCTCGGCGGTGGTGATGGTCAATGCCTCATCGCGCTTCTCCGATGGTGGCCAGCTGGGCCTGGGCAGCGAAATCGGCATTTCCACCACGCGCCTGCATGCCTATGGCCCGATGGGTCTGGAAGCGCTCACTGTCGAACGTTTCGTGGTGCGTGGCGAAGGGCAGACGCGCACATAAGTGGATCCACGCCATGCGTGGATGTTCTTCGCGGCAGACCCCGGTGCCGACCAAGGCCGGCATCCACCGGGCTGTCGGGCTACACCACCTCGCGGCGGATGCCGACCGGGCGTGCGTGATCATCCATGTGCAGCGTGGCGGCCTTGCAGCTCATCAGGCGTTCGGCCAGGCCGGTGCTGGCACCCAGATCGGCGGCTACTTCGTTGAGGCTGGCCAGTGGCCGTGGCAGGCGGCGCTCGCGGCCACGGAAGCGGGCACGGTTGTACTCGGCCCAACCGATCAGCAGCACGCTGGCGCACAACAGCATCAGCGGCAATGCCACCAGCACGTAGGGATCGAACTGGCTTTGCCGTTCGTACAGCTGCTGCCAGGCCAGCTGGCCGCCAACCAACCACGAGAACAGGGTCACCAGGGGCGCCCACAGGTAGAAGTAGAAGCCCCAGAACGCCAGCGTGACGAATCCCCAGGCGGTGCGCTGGAAGCGCGGCTGGCGGTGTGGCTTGCGGATCATCCGTGAGTCGAAGCGGTTGGACGGGCGTTGCGCGTTCATCGGATCCCCCGGTCAGGGCTGGTCCAGGTGGCGCGCTTGCTGCGACGGCGCAGCAGTGTCTTCGGCAACGCCACCAGGGTGGTGGAAAGGCTGATCAGCCAGTACGCCATCGGGTACCAGATGACCCAGAAATAGTTGCGTCCAATCTGTGTTTCGTAACGCCGGTCGATGATCAGGCTGCTGGCGAACTGCAGCAGGCAGACCAGCGCCAGGATCACGCCATGCCACTGCGGCAGCAGGCTGGCGATATGCAGCTGCGGCGGCAGCTCGACGAACTTGCCCAGTGCCCACAGCAGCACGATGAACAACATGGTGTAGGCCCAGATCACGCTCAGCACGTACTCCAGAAGCACGCCCCACATGCGCCGCTCTTTCCAGTGCAGCAGCGAGCGCGCGTGGCGCAGCATCACCTCCACGCCGCCCTGGGCCCAGCGCAGGCGCTGCCGCCACAGGCCCTTGAGGGTCTCCGGCATCAGGATGAAGCACAGCGCATTGGGTTCGTAGCGGATGTCCCAGTGCGCGCGCTGCAGGCGCCAGCTGATGTCGATGTCCTCGGTCACCATGTCATCCGACCACCAGCCGACCTGATGCAGGGCGGTACGGCGGAAGCCGGCGATCACCCCGGAGATGGTGAAGATGCGCCCGTATACGCGCTGCGCGCGCTTGATCATGCCGATGATCGAGGAAAACTCGGCCACCTGCAGGCGTCCGAGCAGGGTGGAGCGGTTGCGGATGCGCGGGTTGCCGGTGACCGCACCGACCCGGTTGCCGCTGACCAGGTGCCAGATCATCCAGTGCAGCGCATGTTCCTCCAGCATTGCATCGCCGTCGATGCACACCAGGTACTCCGAGCGAGCGGCCAGTGCGCCCATGCGCAGCGCATTGGCCTTGCCCAGGTTACGATCCAGGTGCAATACGCGCAGCCGCGGGTGCCTTGCCGCCAGCACATCCAGCCGCGCGCCGGTGTCATCGCTGCTGCCATCATCGATGGCGATCACTTCGTAGTCGGCGGGGTAACGCTGGGCCAGCGCCGCAGTGAGTGTGTCATCCAGATTCTCTGCCTCGTTGTGGCAGGGCACCAGCAGGCTCGCGAAGGGGGGATCGACCATCAATGGAGGGTCGTTGCGCGGGCGCGAGTGGCGTTCGCGCCGGTAGTAGTAGTAGAGGCCGCCGGACATCCAGAAGAACGCCATCACCATCGGGTAGTAGAAAGCGAACTGGAACAGGACCTGCAGCAGCGGATGCATGTCCATGTCACTTCTCCGGGTACGGGAAGGTGCCGGCGGACATCGCCGCGCGGGCATCGCGGGTGGAGGGCTGGTCGGCGATGAAATCGTCCGGGTACCAGGCGAAGTGGTGCACGCCCTGTGCCTGCAACTGGCGGATCTGTGCGCGCAGGCGCTCGGCGGGAATCGGTTGCCCGTTGCGCCAATCGACGGTCTGCAGCTCGAACAGGGTGTGCTGCAGCTGCGGGTCGTGTGCGCGTACTGCGGCCAGCAGCTGGTCCAGCCAGCGCTCGGGGTGCTTGCTGCCTTCCATCCACGGCATCGCCATCAGCGCGGTCTGGTCATAGGCGTTGTTGAACAGGTCCAGGCGCTGCGCGAACCAGGCCTCGCTCTGCGGGCGGAGTACCGGCTCAGCGTACAGGTTGCGCACGGTGGCCAGTTTCGGGCGCCAGCGTTGCGCGCTGTCGCGCAGCGCCAGGGTGAAGCTGATCAGCGCCTGCGTGCGCGCACTGCCATCGCCGCCGGCTGCCAGTGCCGGCAGCTCGGTGTCGCGCAGGTAGCCGTCGTCATGGAACAGCAGGCCTTCAAAGTAGGAATTGACCGCCAGATCCTCGTAGATGTCGAGCATGATCTGGCGGGCCTTCGGGTTGGTGAAGTCGAGCCGGTACATGCCGTCGGCATCGCCGTTGCGGATCGCCAGCGCCTTGCGCTGCGCCGGGTCGGGCAGCTCGAAGCCAAGCACCGGCAGCCATGCGTAGACCTTCACGCCGGCGCGGGATTTCAGTTGCCAGGCGACGCGGCTGAACAGGTCCGCCCGCATCGGCATGTGACGATTGGGGAAGTACAGCGCATCGGCCGTGTTGTTGCCGTCCGGATCGGCGAACGCCTGCAGGTAGACGTGCGTCGGCGCGATGCGCTTGACCCGTTCGACCAGCGCATCGAGGTTGCGTGCCTGCTGCGCCGGGTCAGCGTCGTAGACATCATCCAGGTCGATCTGCAGGGCACGGATGCCATCGAGCGCGACATCGCGGCGCAGCTCGTAGGCCAGCCCTTCCACGGTCGGGTTGTCGCTGACCAGGAAGCGCGCCAGGCCATGCAGGTCGCTGGCTACCGGCGTGCTGCGGCCCTCCAGATCGAAGGACACTGGCATGCCCAGCTGTTCGGCGATGTCGTTGCTCAACTGGTTGTAGGCGGCGTATGGCCAGACGATGGCGCGCGGGCGCACGCCCAGGTGCTGCTTGATGCGCTGCACGCTGCGCGAGAGATCGGCGCGCAGGCGCTGCCCATACTGCGTTTCAGTCTCGTACCTGTGCGTGGCCGGGCTGTAGATGCGGGTGACCACGGCGGGCGTGGAATTGCCCTGTGGATTGGCGAGCACGCCGTGGTGCAGGTCGTCGGTGTGGCTGGCCACTTCGATCAGGCCGCTGTCGTGCATCTGCTTGAGCTGCGCCCAGGTGACGAAGTCATCGCGGCCGAACGGCCGATACCCGTAGTCGATGGTGCGTCCCGGAGCCATGTCCACGTAGTCGGTGATTACCGCCACCAGTGCCGGGTAGCGGTAGGCCTGCAGCAATGGGAAGGCCTTGTCGTAGACGCTGCGCAGGCCGTCATCGAAGGTCAGCAGCACAGGCTTGGGCGGCAGCGTGGCCCGCCCCTGCGAGGCATCGATCACCTGCGACAGCGAGACCGGGTGGTAGCCATGCGCGCCGAGCCAGTCCAGGTGTGCGGCGAAGTTCTGCGTGCTCACCGCATAGGTATCGGCATCGCCCTTGGCCGCGACCTGGTCGCGGATGTCGTGGTAGCTGAGGATCAGCAGGCCATTGTCGATCGCATCGAGATGCGCGGCCTGCTGCGCGAACGCCGGCGGCATGGCGGCCAGCAGCAGGAGCACGATCAGTCGCAGGAAGCAGGCCATGTCAGTCTCCCCAGCGCAGTGCGGCTTCGAAGCCGATATGACGCTCGCGGTGGCCGTCGTAGACCGGCCGCGACCAGCGCACGCCGTATTCGAGCACGCGGCCCGGGCCCAGCTGCCACTCGTGCACGTAGGACACCGTCGGCACCAGCGCACTGCCGAAACCGTCCTGCCAGTAGTCACCCAGCGAGACGGTCAGCCGGTGCCGGAAGTGGCGTTCGTAGTGCCGCCACAGCTGCTGGTCGATGCGCAGGCCGATCTCGACCATGCGGTCACGCTTCGGATTGAAGTAGGGCGCGTCGTCGCGGCTGCTGCGGCTGGTATAGGCACTGGCCAGGCCATCGAGCAGCCAGCGCGGGCGGGTCAACAGGCGCTGTTCAATGCTGGTGCTGAACAGTTCGCGATGGTTGCCGTCGTCGTAGCGGAAGCGGCTGGCACCGAGCATCCAATGGGTGAGCTCGCTGCGCCGGTAGTCCACCTGTGCGCTCACGCTGTCGGCGGTGATGCCGGCCGCGCGTGCCTGCATCGAGGCGTCTGGATCATTGCGCGCGGCCACCAGGCCGGCGTGCCAGTAATCGTTGAACTGCCAGCCGACGCCGACCCGCAGGCCGGTATCGCCGATGTGGTCGTTGGCGCGCAGGACGGCCGCCTCCGCATCCAGCTGCCCGAAGCGGTAGCGAACGCCCGCACCCAGCCACAGGGGATCGATGCGCTGGTCCTGGAAATCGGTCGAGCGCCGGTCGGCCAGGGCGAACAAACGCCAGCGGTCATCAAGGATCGGTGTCTCCACTTCCACACCATAGTGGCGATCGTTGTTGCCCAGTGGCGAGGTGCCACCGCCACCGGAGCTGCGGCCGATGTCGGTCCATGCCTTCAGCTGCCAGCCGCGATGCGCACGCCAGGCCTGGTCCATGCGTTCGACAGCCGGTTGGGTGGGATAGCGTGCGACCAGGTCATCGTGCAGCGGCCGCGCCAGGTCGTCGCGCTGCAGGGCGACGTAGGCCTCTTCCATGCCCAGTCGCGGTTCGATGTCACGCGGGTCCAGCGCGTGTGCCATCTGCTGCCGCTGCAGCGCCCTGCGTGGCCAGCCGCGCATCATGTAGACGCTGCCCAGCGCACTCTGCAGGCCTCCGTTGCCGGGTGCGATGTCCACCATCGACTCCAGGTCGTGCTGCGCGGTGACCAGGTCGCCGCTGTAAGCGCGCACCATTGCCAGGTTGAGATCGGCCTCGTAGCGTGACCAGTTCGCGTACGGTGATTTGCCGTTGCTCCAGCGCCACGCCGGCTCCTTGTCGCGCCATGCCTGCAGCAGGTCGATCGCTTTTTCCTGCTGCTCGCTTTCCAGGTAGGCGTAGGCCAGTTCCGAATGTGAGGCGTCGCGCGCCGGATCGCCAGCGACGGCTGCCTGTAGTACCGGAATGGCTTCTTCCGGGTGCAGGGTGCCCATCAACGAATCGCCCACGGCAGGCAGCACGTAGTCGGGCAGGGTGTGGCCTTCGGCCTGCAGGGCTCGTGCTTCCTCGCGGACCTGCGCATGGCGGCCCAGCCGGTTGAGCAGGATCAGCCGGTCCATGCGGATGCGCAGTGGGGCCTGCGAGGGCGGGGTGCCTTCGCCGCCGATGTAGCGCTGCATGCGCGCCAGGGTCGATTCGGCTTCTTCCAGGCGGCTGTCCTCGCTGCTGCTGTAGGCCAGGCTCCAGACCACGAGTTTGGCCAGGTAGTCGCCTTCCAGGCGCTGCTTCTGGGCGTTGTCGAACAGCTGCGGCCGCTGCTGGTACAGCTCCCAGGCGCGCCAGGCATTGCCGATGTCGCCCAGGGTCAGGACGCGCAGCTTGAACAGCAGATCGTCGTTGGGCTGCTGCTGGCTGGCGCGCTCGATTGCGCCGAGCGCATCCAGCCAGCGGGCCTGGTCGCGGTAGCGGCCGATCTCGGCAAGGGCCGCGTCGCGGTCGGTCGGAGCCGCGCCGCTGGCCCAGGCCAGAGCGGTGCATGCGAGGCCGACGCAGAGCGCCAGCTGGCGGTGGACGACCATTGGGGGCCCCCTTGGCTTCCGAACCAGACAACCTGTGAAAATGTGACGCATATCACATGCCAGTATTTGGCGTGGCCGTGGCCCGCGTCACTCCCTTCGTGCGTTCCCGCCGATTGAAGACGGATACAACCCGGACAGCGACCTGCAATGTCTTGTCTGAAACGAGAGTCCCCCGCACACCGAGTGGTGGCCTGGGCGGCGCTGCCGCCCCCATGCCCGATGCCGGCACGCGGCAAGGAAGGGCATTCGTGGGCACTATCCGCCCGGAATTGTCAGTTCGGCGTCAAGATTGCCCGGTGTCTGACGAGCGGTAGGCGGGGCCGTCTGGCGGCCCCGGCCGGGCTACCAGAGATCTTCCAGCTTGCGGGGCTTGCAGGCGACCCACGAGGCGCACAGCATCAGGGTGGCGCAGCCGAACAGGAAGCTGAACGGGAGCGTCCAGCCATTGCTGACGGTATGCAGCCAGCCGACCAGGAACGGGCCCAGGCAGCTGAAGCTGTAGCCCACGCCCTGCATGAAGCCCGACAGCGCGGCCGAGCCGGCCGGGGTGCGGGTGCGCAGGTTGATCAGGGTCAGCGCCAGCGGGAAGGTGGACGGGCCGACGCCGAGCAGGCAGGCCCACAGCAGGGGCGCCTTCATCGGCGCCAGCAGCAGCCCGGTGAAGGCGATCACGAACGAGAAGAAGCCGATCAGCACCAGCGGGAACGGGTTCTGCATGCGTACCGCCATCGACGGAATGACCAGTGACGGCAGCAGGCCCAGTGCCGAGAACACGGCCACCATCACGCCGCCGAACGCGGGCGTGCCACCGGCCTCGACCACGATGCGCGGCAGCCAGGTGAACATCGAATAGGTCATCAGCGAGGTCATGCCGAACATCAGCGTCATGCTCCAGCCCAGCGACGTGCGCCAGACCTTGCCGTGCGGCTGCGCGGTGGGATCGGCGGCGTCGGCCAGCGGCTTCGGTGCGCGCCTGGCCAGCAGCAGCCACGGCAGCGCGGCGGCCAGTGCAAGCAGCGCCCACATGCCCAGCGACACGCGCCAGCCAGCAGCGTTGGCCACCGGTACTGCCAGTAGCGCCGGCAGCATCGTGCCCAGCTGCAGCACGCTGATGTAGAGCGTGCTCATGGTGCCGACCTTGTTGGCGAAGTAACGCTTCACCAGCGGCGGCACCACCACGTTGCCGATGCCCATGCCGGCCAGCGCGATTACCGAGCCCAGCAGCAGCGTGCCGACGTTGCCGGCGCTGGAGCGCAGCAGCAGGCCGGCCATCGCCATCGCCATCGCCAGCAGTGTGGTGCGTTCCAGGCCCAGGCGCCGCGCCAGTGCCGGCGTGGCCACGCCGAACAGCGCGAACGAGGCGGTCGGCAGCATGCCCAGCACGCCGGTCATGGTGGTGCCGAAGCCGAACTGCTGGCCGAGCACGTCCAGCAGCGGGGTGATCGAGGTGACCGCAGTGCGCAGGTTGACTGCTGCCAGCAGGATCGCGGCAAACGCGAGGACGCGACCGTGCAGCAGCGACGGCGAATCGGAAGTGGAGGAACTCATCGATGGTCCTTGCAGGTGTCGCACGCCGCAGCAACGGCATGCAGCGCCGGCATCGGTCTACGCCGAAGCGGCAGGTGGGGGTGGGGGCTGCAGGTGGGCCGGCAGCGCGGCCATTGTACGTGTGCGCTCCGGCAAGGTCCCGTCATGCGGGCGGCCTGGCGCGGGGTACAAAAAAACCCGGAGGACAGTGATGTCTTCCAGGCTTCTTGGTGACCACCGAAGTGGTCGGGGAGACAGGATTCGAACCTGCGACCTCTACGTCCCGAACGTAGCGCTCTACCAGACTGAGCTACACCCCGAAGGGAGCCGCCTATTCTAGCGATTCACCCCGATGGCGGCAAGGGGTGAATGCTGTTTTCTTCACACTGCCGAAGCAGTGCCACCTCAGGGAACAAAAAAGCCTGGATGACTTCACCAGGCTTCAATGCGACCACGTGAGTGGTCGGGGAGACAGGATTCGAACCTGCGACCTCTACGTCCCGAACGTAGCGCTCTACCAGACTGAGCTACACCCCGAAGGAGCCGCCTAAGATACCGTGTGAAGGCCAAGGCGGCAAGGTTTTTTTACAGCTCAGCGACGATTTTCTTTCTCGATACGGTTCTGCTCGCGGGCTTCGAACCACATGCCGTTGAGGATGGCCACTGTCGAGGCGAGGCCGGCACCGAGAATCCAGGCGAAATACCACATGATCAGTCTCCTTCATTCCGGGTAGGTGCCGACCGTTGGTCGGCACACGTGCAAGCAATCAATACGCGTTGGGGTTGTTGCCCATCTCTTCGGTGGTGGTCTTGCCCTTCAGTACGCGGTACACCCAGGTGGTGTAGGCGAGGATGATCGGCAGGAACACCGCCGTGGCCAGCAGCATGATCCACAGGGTCAGGTGGCTGGACGAGGCATCCCACACGGTCAGGCTGGAGGTGGGCTGGCTCGAGGACGGCAGCAGGAACGGGAAGATGGCGAAGCCGACGGTCAGGATGATGCCGGCGATGGCCGCACCGGAGGCGATGAAGGCCAGGCCGCCACGACGGGCACGCAGCAGCACCGCACTGGCCAGCAGACCCGCCAGGCCGAGCAGCGGGGCCAGGATCGTGGCCGGCATCGCGCTGTAGTTGCGCATCCAGCCACCGGCGGCGCCGAGTTCGGCGGTCTTCAGCAGCGGATTGGTGGCGCCATCGGTAACCACCTGCGAGGTGATCTGGTAACCCGGCAGGCCGAAGGCCACCCAGGCGCCACCCACTGCGAACAGCACGAAGGCGATGATTGCCGCGATGCTGCCGAAGCGGGCCGCACGCTCGGCCACCGGGCCGTCGGTCTTCAGCACCAGCATGGCGGCACCGTGGGCGACCAGCATCGACACGCTGAGCAGGCCGGCCAGCAGCGCGAAGGGCATCAGCAGGCCGAAGAACGAGCCGGTGTAGAAGATGCGCATGCTGTCATCGAAATGGAACGGAACGCCCAACAGCACGTTGCCCACGGCCACGCCCATGATCAGTGCGGGAATGAAGCCACCGATGAACAGCGCCCAGTCCCAGGTGTTGCGCCAGCGTTCGCTGGGCATCTTGCTGCGGAACTTGAAGCCGACCGGACGCAGGATCAGGGCGAACAGGATCACGAACATCGCCAGGTAGAAGCCAGAGAAGCTGACCGCATACAGCGGCGGCCAGGCGGCGAAGATCGCGCCACCGCCCAGGATCAGCCACACCTGGTTGCCTTCCCAGACCGGGCCGATGGTGTTGATCACCCGGCGGCGTTCGGCATCAGTGCGGGCGACGAAGGGCAGCAGGGTGCCCACGCCCAGGTCGAAACCATCCATCACGGCGAAACCGATCAGCAGGATGCCGAGCAGCAGCCACCAGATCACGCGCAGCGTGGTGTAGTCCAGAAGAATGAAATCCATCTTGGTTCTCCTGCCTCAGGCCTGGCCGGCGGCGGGCGCCGAGGCATTGTGGGAAGCATGCGGCTGGGGCGACTGCAGCGAAGGCAGCAACTCGTCCGGACCCTTGCGGATCGCCTTGAGCATCAGCTTGATCTCGACCACGATCAGCGCGGTGTAGATCGCGGTGAAGCCGGCCAGGGTCAGCACGATTTCATGCAGGGCCAGGCCCGATGCCGCATAGAAGGTCGGCAGCACGCCATCGACCGCCCACGGCTGGCGACCATACTCGGCCACGAACCAGCCGCACTCGATCGCGATCCACGGTGCCGGCAGCGTCCACAGGGCCAGCTTGAGGAACCAGCGCTTGTCCTGGAAGTTGTTGCGGCACGAGTAGTAGAAGGCCAGCGCGAAGAAGGCGATCAGGTAGAAGCCCAGGCCGGCCATCACGCGGAAGGTCCAGAACAGCGGCATCACGCGCGGCACGGTATCCATCGCCGCCTGCGAGATCTCCTGCGGGGTGGCGTTGAGGATGTCATCGCGGTAGCGCTTGAGCAGCAGGCCGTGGCCCAGGTCCTGCCAGTGGCGGTCGAACATCTCACGTGCTTCCACGTCGTTCTTGTTCGCACGCAGGCGTTCCAGCGCGCCGTAGGCGAGCTGGCCGCCGCGCACGCGGTGTTCGGCGCGCTCGACCAGTTCCAGGATGCCTGGAATCGGCTGGTTCAACGAACGGGTGGCGATCAGGCCCATCAGGTAGGGGATCTTCACCGCATAGTCGTTCTGGTGGGTGTTCTGGTTCGGGATGCCGAAGGCGGTGAAGTCGGCCGGCGCACGCTCGGTCTCCCACATCGCTTCGATCGCGGCCAGCTTCATCTTCTGGTGTTCACTGGCGGCGTAACCACTCTCGTCACCCAGCACCACCACCGACAGCGAGGACAGCAGGCCGAACGCTGCGGCCACCGCGAACGAACGACGGGCCAGGTCCTTGTGCTTGTTGCGCAGCAGGAACAGGGCACTGATCGCCATCACGAACACCGCACCGGTCACGTAGCCGGCGCTGACGGTGTGCACGAACTTGGCCTGCGCCACCGGGTTGAACACCACCGCCATGAAGTCGACCACTTCCATGCGCATGGTTTCCGGGTTGAACACCGCACCGGTCGGGTTCTGCATCCAGCCATTGGCCACCAGGATCCAGATCGCCGACAGGTTGGTGCCCAACGCCATCAGCCAGGTCACCATCAGGTGCTTGACCTTGGTCAGGCGATTCCAGCCGAAGAAGAACAGGCCGACGAAGGTGGCTTCCAGGAAGAACGCCATCAGGCCTTCGATAGCCAGCGGCGCACCGAAGATGTCACCGACGTAGTGGCTGTAGTAGGACCAGTTCATGCCGAACTGGAATTCCATGACGATGCCGGTGGCGACGCCCATGGCGAAGTTGATGCCGAACAGGACACCCCAGAACAGGGTCATCCTGCGCCAGATCTCCTTGCCGGTCATCACGTACACGCTCTCCATGATGGCCACCATGAAGGACAGGCCGAGGGTGAGCGGTACGAATAGGAAGTGGTACATCGCGGTCAGCGCGAATTGCAGCCGCGACAGTTCTACGACTGTCTGATCAATCATGGCCTGGCTACCTCGTGGGATAGTGCCGTTGCAGGTGGCGGGAAGGGTGGTCTACGACGTGAATGATGTGACCGACTACTTCAAACAGCCTTGATCCAGATCAATGTATGAACAGGTGCCCCGGTTGATCGTATGCCAACCCGATGAAGACTGCGACCGCTGGCCGCAGAGGCCGGCCATTGCCTGCGCCTACAATGCCGTGTCTCCCCCATCGCCCGTGAAGACCCCTTGAGCGCTGCCGAAACGACCCCTGACAGCCTGTCCCCGGAGGCCGAAACGACCCGCCAGCGGCGCGCCCGCAGCGCGTGGCTGGCCGATCTGGCGCGGCCTGCTCGAGGCCGCCAGCGGCTGGCGGCACTGTGCATCAGCCTGTCCGGTGCCCTGTTGATCGGCCAGGCGGCCGCCATCGCCTGGCTGGTGCAGCAGGTGCTGGTAGAGCGCGCGCCGCTGGCCTCGGGGTTGCCGGTGCTGGGCGGTCTGGCGGCGATCCTGGTGGCGCGCACGCTGCTGGGCAGCGCCACCCAGGCCGCCGCCGGTGATGTGGCCGATGCCGCGCGGTTGGCCCTGCGTGAACGCGTGTTCGGACGCCTGCTTGGCCATGGGCCGCTGTGGCTGCGCCAGCGCCGCACCGGCGAACTGGGCGAATTGATGCTGCATCACGCTGATGCGATCGAGAGCTATTACAGCGGTTTCCTGCCGGTACGCACCGAAGTAGTGGTGGTGCCGCTGCTGATCCTGGCCGCCGTAGCCTGGGTCGACTGGGTGGTGGCGCTGATCCTGCTGTTCACTGCACCGTTGGTACCGTTCTTCATGATGCTGGTGGGCTGGGGAGCCGAAGCGGCCGGCCGCGCGCAGCTGGGTGAGCTGGCGCGGATGAGCGGCCATTTCGCCGACCGCATCAAGGGCCTGGGCCTGCTGCGCCTGTATGGCCGCGGCGAGGCTGAGCTGGAGGGGATCGAGGCGGCTGCCGAAGGTGTGCGCGTGCGCACCCTGAAGGTTCTGCGCATCGCTTTCCTTTCGTCCACGGTGCTGGAGTTCTTCGCCTCGGTCAGCGTGGCGATGGTCGCCCTGTACCTCGGGCTGAGCTATCTGGGCATGATGTCGCTGCATGCAACGGTACCGACGCTGGGGGCGGGCCTGTTCTGCCTGCTGCTGGCGCCGGAATTCTATGCGCCGCTGCGACGGCTGGCCGCGCACTACCACGACCGTGCCAATGCGCTGGCTGCCGCTGCCGAGGTGGAGCGCCTGCTGCAGTCGCTGCCCGATGAGCAGGGCCTTATCGAGAAAGAAGCTGCGCCGCTGGCGGTGGAGCCGGCCGAGGCCGCGCTGCCGCCGCTGCGGGCACAGGGTCTGGTGCTGCGTCCGCTGGGCGCGCCGCACGATGTGCTGCAGGATCTTGACGTGCTGCTGGAACCGGGCCAGCGCCTGGCCCTGGTCGGTCCCAGCGGGTCCGGCAAGAGTACGTTGCTGGAGGCGCTGGCCGGTTGGCTGCCGCCGCGTGCCGGCAAGCTGCAGGTGCTTCCCGGCGTGCAGGTGGCCTATGCCAGCCAGCGTCCGTACCTGTTCCACGGCAGCATCGCCGACAACCTGCGCCTGGCTGATCCCGGCGCCAGCGATGCGCGCCTGCGCGCGGTGGCCGAGGCTTCGCAGGTACTGCAGTTTGCGCAGCGCCTGCCGCAGGGGCTGGATACGGTGATCGGCGAACGTGGCTTCGGCCTGTCCGGTGGTGAGGCGCGTCGCATCGGCCTGGCCCGCCTCCTGCTGCGTGATCCGCAGGTGCTGCTGCTGGACGAACCCACCGCGTTCCTGGATGCCGATACCGAAGCGGCATTGCTGCGCAGCCTGGCCGCATATGCACGTGGCCGCAGCGTGGTGGTCGCCACCCACAGCCCGGCGGTGATCGCCTGGGCCGATCGTTGCCTGCTGCTGCCGGAAGGCCGCCTGGTGGAACCGGCACAGGCGGTGCGCGCATGAGCCGTTCGCCCGATTCGCTGCGCGCGGTGTTCCTGCGCCATCGTCCGCGCCTGTTGCTGACGATCCTGTTGTTGTGGACCACGATGCTGGCCGGCACTGCATTGCTGGGCCTGTCCGGTGGTTTCCTCACCGCGGCCGCGCTGGCCGGTGCCGCAGGCCTGGGGCAGGGATTCAATTTCTTCTCGCCGTCTGCGGGTATCCGTGGCTTGACCATGGCGCGCATCGTGTCGCGCTACTTCGAAAAGCTGGTGGGCCACGATGCCACCCTGCGCATCGCCCGCGATCTGCGCGTCTGGTTCTTCCGCCGCGCGCTGCCACTGGCGCCGGCACGGCTGGGCGCTACGCGCACCGGCGAGCTGCTGGCGCGACTGCTGGGCGACATCGGCGAGGTGGATGGCCTGCTGGTACGGGCGATCGGGCCGCTGGTGGCACTGGGTGCGCTGTCGGTGGTGGCGGTTGCATCGGCGGCGCTGATCCTGCCGTCGGCGGCAGTGCTGCTGGCGGTGCTGGCGCTGCTGATCGCCTTCGGTGTGCCGTGGCTGGGCGTGCGTGGCCACGATGAGGAAGAAGCCGACCGCGCCGCGCATCGCGCCGCATTGCGCACCGCGGCCTTTGAAGGGTTGGAAGGGGCGGGAGATCTGGCCGCGCTGCATGCCGATGCCGCGTGGCAGCTGAAGGTGCGCGTGGCAGCCAAGCAGTTGGCCTCGCGTGACCGCCGCCGTCGCTGGCGCCTGATCGCGGCCTCGACCCTGCACGGCCTGGTGGCCGGGCTGGGCCTGGTGGCGATGCTGGCGTTGGCCCTGCACGCCGCCGAACAGCAGCGCATCGCGCCGGAGATGGCGGCGGGCCTCGTGTTCCTGACCGTGGCGTTGATCGAACTGTGGGCCGGCATGGGCCTGGCCTGGCAGTCGCTGCAGTCCGGGCGCATTGCCGCAGATCGCCTGCAGGCGGTCGTCGAGCAACCGCCGACGGTGGACGATCCGCAAGTGCCACAGCCGGTGCCGCAAGCCGCGCGCGTGCATTGGGACGATGTGCATTTCCAGTGGCCGGGCGCGGCGCGGCCGGTGCTGTCCGGTCTCCAGCTGACCCTGGCGCCAGGCGAACGCATTGCCATCCGCGGCGACAGCGGCAGTGGCAAGACCACGCTGTCCAGCCTGCTGCTGCGGCTGTGGGATCCGCAGCAGGGGCGAATCACCTATGGTGGCCGCGATCTGCGCGACGTCGCCCAGGCTGAGTGGCACCAGCAGCTGGCGTGGCTGCCACAGAACGCACCGGTGTTTGCCGGCAGCGTGGCAGAAAACCTGCGGTTGGGCGATCCCGATGCCAGCGACGCCGCCTTGTGGGCGGTCCTCCGTCGCGTGCGCCTGGGCGACTGGGCCGAGCGCAACGGTGGCCTGCAGGCCTGGGTGGGCGAGAACGGCGCGACGATGTCGGCCGGCCAGGCGCGACGGCTGGCGCTGGCGCGGGCGCTTCTGCGCAACGCGCCGATCCTGCTGCTGGACGAACCAACCGAAGGGTTGGACGTGGATACCGCACGTGCGCTGCTGCACGATCTCTCCGGGTTGCTGGACGGGCGCAGCCTGTTGATGATCACCCACGACGACCTGCCCGAAGGCGTGGTCGATGCGCAGTACCGGTTGCGTGATGGGGTGTTGATCCGCGAATCGTGACGATGGTCCGGTAGTGCCGGCCGCTGGCCGGCAATTGAAGCGTCTGAGGTTGCCGGCCAGCGGCCGGCACTACCGATGGCGAGGGTTATCGCGAAAATTCGCGCAGCAGTACCGCGATCGAGGCCACGTTGGCCAGCACGCACAGCCAGAACACCCATTGGAACGCGGCCTTGCGGTGCTTGTGGCGGAACATCGCCTGGCCCAGCAGCGCGCCGGGCCAACCACCGGCAAAGGCCAGCAGCTGCAGGGTGCGCTCGGGAATCCGCCACTGCTTTCGCTGCGCCGCGCGCTTGTCATGGCCATAGAGGCCGAACGACACCGCGCTGGCCAGCACGCACCAGCCACCCAGCCACAGCGGCAGCACGCTGCTGATCATCAATGCAGCCAACGCGCCGAAGGCGGCCAGCGCGAGATTACGCCGCCACGCCACTTACAGCGCGTCGAGGAAGCCGCGCACGGCCGGGCCGAAACGCTCGAAATCGACGAGGAAGGCGTCGTGGCCCTGCGGCGATTCCAGGCCGATGAAGTGCGCATCGGCACCGCCGGCGCGCAGGCCATCGGCAATCTGTTGCTGCTGCTGCACGGGGAACAGGATGTCGGTGTTGGCGCCGATCGCCAGCGCCTTCTCCACACGGATCTTCGCAAGCCCGGCCAGCACGTTGCCGTCGGCATACTCGGCCAGGTCGAACCAGTCCATCGAGCGGCTCAGGTACAGGTAGCAGTTGGGATCGAAGAAACGCACGAAGCGCCGTGCGTGGCCTTCCAGATAGCTTTCCACCTGGAATTCCAGGCCGAACGGATCGTCGTCGGTCTGGTCCGAATCCAGCCGCACGCGGCCGAAGCGGCCATCCCACTCCAGCGCCGAGCGGTAGGTGATCACGCCCAGCTTGCGCGCCATGCGCATGCCGGACTCGGGGTACTCGGCATCGTCGTAGTGGCCGCCATTCCAGCGCGGGTCAAGGCGGATTGCCTCGCGCTGCAGCGAGCGGATCGCGATCGAGAACGGCAACGCCTGCGCGCTGCCGGAAATGTTGACGTGGCTGCGCGCGATGCCCGGATGCAGCATCAGGATGGCAAGGGCCGTCATGCCGCCCATCGAGTTGCCGACCACGCAGGCCAGCTGCCCGATGCCCAGCGCACGCACGACTTCGATCGCGGCGCGAGCGCCGTCTTCGATCGACAGCTCGGGGAAGTCCAGGCGGTAGGGCTCACCGTTGGCCGGGTTGAGCGAAGCGGGGCCGGTCGAGCCCTTGCAGCTGCCCAGCGAATTCACGCACACCACGAACCAGCGGTTGGTATCGATGGGTTTGTCGGGGCCAACCATCGCTTCCCACCAGCCCGGTGCCGGATTGGCCTCGTTTGCGGCCGCATGCGCATCCGGCGACAGGCCGGTCACGATCAGGATCGCATTGCTGGCGTCAGTCGCCAGCGTTCCCCAGGTCTCGTAGGCCACCCGTGCACCGTGCAGGGCGCCACCGCGCTTGAACGGGAAGGGCGAGGGCAGGGCGTGGAAGCGGGTGCCGGGCGGGATGAATTCAGTCATGCGGGCATTCTAGCGGGGCCGCATGTGGAGCTGGCGACACGCTGGCTTCCATCGGCGATGCAGGTAGTGCCGGCCGCTGGCCGGCAACCTCATGAATCCTGATGCGCCTGCGTGGTTGCCGGCCAGCGGCCGGCACTACCGGGCGGCGCGTTATGGAAACCGCAGTTCCACCACGCCTTCATGCGGCAGGCTTATCTTCACCGGAACGCTCTGCAGGTCATCCTCGCTGCGGTTGGCGCTGCCGCTGCGCGAGATGCGTGCCAGCACTTCCACTTCGCGATGGGCCGACAGCGGTGCGGTTGGCATCGGACTGTCAGCGTCGCCCAGCGCAACCGTGGCCGGGAAGCCGGCCAGCGGCAGCTTGCGAGCGGCCACCGGCATCGGCGGTCCATCCACGGCGCGCGCCAGTACGAACACCTGGGTGCTGGCTGGCCAGTCGGCGTTGTTCAGTGCCGGCAGCTGCACGCGCACCTGCAGCAGCGCCGCTGGCGCCGCAGCGCCAGCATCGGGCGCCTGGCCAGCGGCCTCGCGGGCAATCGCGATCTGCGCCTGCAGCGCCTGCGCGGCGCCGGGCTCAAGCCGTGGCAGCAGGCCGCTCCACACGTCCGCAGCCTCGGCGTTCTTTCCGCGCTGCCGCAGGGCGATGCCCAGCAGCCAGCTGG
The DNA here is from genome assembly GCF_059337855.1 of Stenotrophomonas maltophilia complex sp. Om-AH-Sm3. NCBI lineage: Bacteria > Pseudomonadati > Pseudomonadota > Gammaproteobacteria > Lysobacterales > Lysobacteraceae > Stenotrophomonas > Stenotrophomonas maltophilia complex sp. Om-AH-Sm3. The sequence goes on from NZ_JBYBLQ010000008.1 coordinate 129,733, forward strand.
CGCGCTCGGCGTCGGGGGCCAGTGTACGTGCCTGCTGCAACCAGGCCATCGCAGTGTCATCGAACTGCTTGCCGGCATCAGCCTGCGCGCGCGCCTGCGCGGCTTCCACCAGCACGCCCGGATCATCCGGTGCCAATTCGGCGGCCTTCGCGAAGGCGTCTGCCGCAGCTGAGGCATTGCCCAGTTCGGCCTGCGAACGCCCGAGCAATGCCCAGCCATCGGCACGCTGAGGGTCGCGCTTCAGTGCATCCTGCAGGGCCTGCACGCCATCGCGCAGGGTGGCTACCGACGGCGTCGGCTGCACCTGTGCTGCACGCGGATCACCGACCAGCAGGTACAGGCAGGCACCGGCCACGCCCAGTGCGAACACGCCGACCACGAAACCGCGACGACCTTGGTGGCGCAACGGCCACAGCACCAGTGCTGCCATCAGCGCAGCAACCAGGCCGGCCAGCACCGGCAGCCAATGGTTCACCATTCGTCTCCTTCATCGGCCTTGCCGGCCGGTGCCGCGCCGACGGTGCGTCCACGTCGGCGGACGATGCCCAGCACCACCAGTGCACCGGCGCCGAGCACCAGCAGGGGGCCACCCCACAGCAGCCAGGTGCCCGGCTGCAACGGTGGTTGATAGAGCACGAACTCACCGTAGCGGGCGACCAGGAACTGCTTGATCTGTGCGTCGTCGTGGCCCTGCTGCATCAGCTGCAGCACCTCGCGGCGCAGGTCCTGCGCGATCTGCGCATTGGAATCGGCCAGCGACTGATTCTGGCACTGCACGCAGCGCAGCTGCGCGGCCAGGTCATGGAAGCGGCGTTCCTCGGCATCATCGCGGAACTGCAGCGGCTGCGGATCGTGCAGCGGCTGCTGGGCCAGCGCGGCCAGCGGCACCATCAGGAGCAGCAGCGCCAGCAGCCAGCGCATCGGCTCAGGGCGCCGTATGCAGGGTGTTGCCGGCACTGCCCTGGGCCTTCTCGATCTTCTGCAGTGCCGGGATCAGCTTCTCGTCGACCACGCGCTGGGTCATCGCGCCACTGTACTTCCAGCGCACGATGCCACTGCCATCGACCAGGAACGTCTCCGGTGCGGCGGTCACGCCCCAGTCGATCGCGGTGCGGCCCTCGACGTCACTGAGCACCACCATGAACGGGTTGCCCAGCTGTTCCAGCCAGTGCAGCGCGTCGGTCGGATCATCCTTCCAGTTGTAGCCGATCACGCGCACGCGCTTGCTCTCGGCAAAGCGGGTCAGCACCGGATGTTCTTCGCGGCAGGCGGCGCACCAGCTGCCCCAGACGTTCAGCAGATAGGGCGCACCGCGCAGGTCGTCGCTGTGTACGATCATTTCCGGGTCATGCAATACCGGCAGCGCGAACGCCGGCGCCGGCTTGTCGATCAGGGCCGACGGCAGCACGTCGCGCTGCGGGTCGCCCGATTTCATCACCCCGTAGATCATCAGCCCGAGCAGGCCGAAGAAGAACAGCACGCCGATCACGATGGCTACCGGCGGCAGCGGGCGGGAGGGGCGCGGGGCGGGGGACTCGGACATGGGAACTCCTACGGACGACGGAAACGGCGGTCGGCGGCGGTGATGAATCCGCCCAGGGCCATCAGCAGCGCGCCCAGCCAGATCCAGCGCACGAACGGCTTGATGTGCACCCGTACCGCCCATGCATTGTTGCCCAGCGGCTCGCCCAATGCCACGTAGACATCGCCGTCGAAGCGTGCATCGATGCCGGCCTCGGTCATCACCTGGCCGCCGCTGGCGTACTGGCGTTTCTCGGGATGTAGCAGGGCCTGCTCGCGGCCGTTGCGGAGCACCCGCAGGTGGCCCCGATCAGCGATGAAATTCGGCCCTTCGCGATGGTCCACGCCTTCGAAACGGACTTCGTAGCGACCGACCACCAGCTGCTGCCCTGGTGCCAGCGCCACTTCGCGCTGCACGTTCAGCGCTTCCACCAGCAGGGCGCCGGCCAGGAACACGGCGATGCCGGCGTGGGCGACGATCATGCCGAGCATCTCGGCGGTGAAGCGGCCATTGCCGCGCAGGCGCTGCCAGACGAAGCGTGCGGTGCCGAGTGCGACCCATGCCGCAGCGGCGACGCCGATGCCGGCCTTCCAGCCATTCTGCGGTGCCTGCCACCAGGTCAGCGCGCCCAGCAGCAGCGACAGGCCCAGCCAGGGTGCCAGCAGCGCGAAGGCGCGCGAGGGCTGGTCACGCTGCCATTTCACCAGCGGGCCGAACGGCAGCAACAGGATCATCGGTGCCATCAGCAGCAGGAACAGGCTGCCGAAGTAGGGCGGGCCGACCGAGATCTTGCCCAGCGACAGGGCATCGGCCAGCAGCGGGTACAGCGTGCCCAGCAGCACCATTGCGCAGGCGGTGGCCAGCAGCAGGTTGTTGGCCAGCAGCAGGGTCTCGCGCGAGGTGGCGGTAAAGCCACGGCGCGGGTCGTCGGCGTCCACGCTGAGCTGGCTGGCGCGCAGCGCGTACAGCAGCAGGCTGCCGCCGACCAGCACCGACAGGAACACCAGAATGAACAGGCCGCGCGAGGGATCGGCAGCGAACGAATGCACGCTGGTCAGCACGCCCGAGCGCACCAGGAAGGTGCCCAGCAGCGACAGCGCGAACGCAGCGATGGCCAACAGCAGGGTCCAGCTGCCGAAGGTGCCCCGTTTTTCGGTGACGGCCTGTGAATGGATCAGTGCCGCACCGACCAGCCACGGCATGAAGCTGGCATTTTCCACCGGGTCCCAGAACCACCAGCCGCCCCAACCCAGCTCGTAGTAGGCCCACCAGCTGCCCAGTGCGATGCCCAGGGTCAAAAAGCCCCAGGCGACGTTGGTCCACGGCCGCGTCCAGCGCAGCCAGCGCGCATCCACGCGACCTTCCAGCAGCGCGGCCACTGCGAATGCGAAGGGCACCGCGAAGCCTACGTAGCCCAGGTACAGCATCGGCGGATGGATGATCAGCCCCGGGTCCTGCAGCAGCGGGTTGAGGTCGCGGCCTTCCAGCGGCGCCGGGTTCAGGCGCAGGAACGGATTGGAGGTGAAGATCAGGAAGGCGAGAAAGCCGACGCTGACCACGCCCATCACTGCCAGCACGCGCGCCTGCACCGGTGCCGGCAGGTGCCGCGAAAGCAGCGCCACCGCGCCGGTCCACAATGCCAGCACCAGCGCCCACATCAGCAGCGAGCCCTCATGCGCGCCCCACACCGCCGAATAGCGGTAGATCAGCGGCAGCAGCGAATTGGAGTTCTCGGCCACGTAGCGCACCGAGAAATCCTGCTGCACGAACGCGGCGGTCAGCACCGCGAAGGCGCCGGCCAACAGCAGCAGTTGCGCGAAGGCGGCAGGCCGCGCCACTGCCATCCATCCCGCGTTGTTGCGATGCGCACCGACCAGCGGCAGGCCGGCCTGCAGCAGCGAGGCCAGCAACGCACACAACAGCAGGATCTGACCCAGTTCGGGCAGCACTCAGCGCACCTCGGGGGCCGTCACCGGCACGTCGTGCTTGCGATGGGCATCGCCCATCTTGTCGGCCACTTCCTTCGGCACGTACTTCTCATCGTGCTTGGCCAGCACTTCGTCGGCGACGAAGACACCGTCCTGCAGGCGGCCACTGGCGACCACCGCGGTGCCTTCGGCGAACATGTCCGGCAGGATCCGCGAGGTGGTCACCGCCAGCTGTGCATCGCCGTCGGTCACCTCGAAGCGCGCCTCCAGCGAGCCCACCGGGCGGTCGAAGGAGCCCTTCACCACCATGCCGCCCAAGCGGAAACGCGACTGTGCATCGACATCGCCGCGCAGCACTTCCGAAGGGGTGTACAGGTAGGCGATGTTGCGCTCCAGCGCCATCGCCACCAGCGCGGTGGCCAGGCCGGAGGCGAGCAGGGCCAGCAGCACCCATACCAGGCGGCGACGCTGCACCGGGGTCATCGTTCCAGCTCCGTCGACAGCGTCGTCGCCGCGTCCTGCCTGCCAGCGCGGGTCTGCTGCCGCTGCTGGCGGGCCAGTGCCAGCCGGCGCGCCACGCGCAGGCGCAGCCACGAACCGAGGGCATCGGCGCTGAGTACCAGCACGAATACGGCGTAGGCGCCGATCACATAGGGCAGGTGGGTCATGGCTGGGCCTCCCGGGAGGCGCGCGCGGCATCGACACGGCCGCCGACCCAGGCCTTGCCGGCCTCGCGGTCGAGATTGTCGGCGCGGGCCTTGGCCAGCACCGAACCGGCGAACCAGAACTTGGTGCCGATCACCATCCACCACAGCGGCGCGATCATCGCGCTGCTGATCGCCGATTCACCGAACACGCTGATCGACTGGCGCTGGTGCAGGCCACCCCACCAGTCCACCGAATAGCGGATCACCGGCAGCAGGCTGACACCTACAATCGCCAGCAGGCCAGCGGCGCGCGCGGCGCTGCGGCGGTCTTCGATGGCGTGGTACAGGCCGATCACGCCCAGGTACAGGAACAGCAGTACCAGTTCGCTGGTCATGCGCGGGTCCCAGTCCCACCAGGTGCCCCAGGTGCCCTTGCCCCAGATGCTGCCGGTCAGCAGGGTGATGAGGGTGAAGCCGGCGCCCATCGGCGCGCAGGCCATGGCCAGGATCTCGCAGACCTTGATCCGCCAGATCAGCGCGATCGCGGCATACAGCGCCATCAGCGCGAACACGAACAGGCTCATCCAGGCACTGGGCACGTGGATGTAGAGGATCCGGAAGCTGTCCAGCTGCTTGGCTTCAGGCGGCACCACCAGCAGCGCCTGCCACATGCCGACCAGCAGCACCGGCACTGCAGCAAGGTAGAACACCCGCGACCAGCGGGCAGCGAAACGGTCGAACGTGGGAGGCGAACCGAGTTGGTGGAACCAGCGGACAATCGGATTCATGCGTGGCGGCTATCCAGCAGGGGTGGATTGGCTCTCAGCTCGGTCAACTCAGAGAAATACGTATTGCAGCGGCGGTGGCCAGCGGCGCCAGCACCAGCGCGACCAGCAGGCCGGCGCCCAGCATCAGCAGCGCACCGACCGGATCCTGCCCGCGCCCGGCTGCCGCCAGGCTGCCTGCGCCGAACACCAGCACCGGCACGTACAGCGGCAACGACAGCAGCGCCACGAGAATACCAGAGCGCCGGATGCCAACGGTCAGTGCGGCGACCACGCCACCGATCAGGCTCAGCAAGGGCGTGCCCAGCAGCAACGATGCCAGCAACATCGGCAGCTGGTCATGCGGCAGATGCAGCATTTCGGCCAGCAGCGGGCTGACCACGATCAGCGGCAGTGCCGTGGTGGCCCAGTGCAGCAGCACGCGCACCAGTACCAGCCAGGCCAGCGGCACCGGCGCCAGCAGCCACTGCTCCAGCGAGCCATCTTCGGCGTCGGAACGGAACAGCGAATCCAGCGACAGCTGTCCCGCCAGCAGCACGGCCAGCCACAGCACGGCGCCGGCGGTGGCGGCCAGCAGTTGTGGCTCACGACCCTGGGCCAGCGCGAACAGCACCACCACCAGCACCGCGAACAGCAGCGGTTGCAGCGCGTCGCCGCGGCGGCGCCAGAGCAGGCGCAGGTCGCGCTTGAGCAGGGCGCCTGCGGTCTGCCACAGGCCTGGTTCGGTACCCGGCGCGATCATGCGGCACCGCCTAGGTCGAGCTGGCGGGTACGTACCGGCGGTGCGGCATAGGCGCCATGGGTGGTGACCAGCGCAGCGCCGCCGGCGCGCAGGTGCGCCGAAATCATCCGGTTGACCAGGGTGATGCCCTCCAGGTCGAGGTTGGCGTAGGGTTCGTCGAGCAGCCACAGTGGCGCCGGCGACAGCCAGATGCGCGCCAGTGCCAGCCGCCGCTTCTGCCCGGCCGACAGGTGGCGTACCAGAGTGTCTTCGTAACCGGCCAGGCCGACGATGGCCAGCGCGTTGCCGGGCATCTGCCGCGCACGGCGGCCGTGCAGGCCACACAGGAAGTGCAGGTTTTCCAGCGTGCCGAGGTCCGGCTTCAGCGCCGGCAGGTGGCTGAGATAGGCGACATAGCGCGCACGCTCTGCGTTGCTGGAGGGCTTGCCGTCGATCCGCACCTGGCCGGCGCCGGGCCGGGCCAGGCCGGCCAGAACGCGCAGCAGGGTGGTCTTGCCGGCGCCGTTGCCACCCTGCACCAGCAGGGCTTCACCCGCGTCCACATGGAAGTCCAGCGGGCCGAACACCGGCTCGTCATTGCGGGAGAAGCTCAGGCCGCTGGCGGCCAGCAATGCAGGGGTGTTCAAGGGGCAGGGGTCTTCATGCCGGAGTGCGGTCGCAATTGTAGCGGTGAATTCACGGGGTAGTGCCGGCCGCTGGCTGGCAATTTCTCCAACTGCCAGCCGAGGTTGCCGGCCAGCGGCCGGCACCACCGACGCGCGGATTGCGTAAACTCGGAGGCCTTGTTCCCCACAGTCCAGGCCGATGCAACCCACCACCAAGCTGCCCAAGGTCGGTACCACGATCTTCACCGTGATGTCCCAGCTCGCCGCCGAACACGGCGCGGTCAACCTGGGCCAGGGTTTCCCGGACTTTTCCGCGCCGCAGCGCCTGATCGATGAGACTGCCAAGGCGATGGCCGCCGGGCTGAACCAGTACCCGCCGATGACCGGCGTGGCCCCGCTGCGCCAGGCCATCGCCCAGAAGGCGCTGGACTGCTACGGCGCGCAGGTGGATGCGGACAGCGAGATCACCGTCACCAGCGGCGGCACCGAGGCCATCTTCAACGCCATCCACGCCGTGGTGCGTGCGGGCGAGGAAGTGATCGTGCTCGACCCGGCCTACGACTGCTACGAGCCGGCGATCGACCTGGCCGGCGCCAAGGCGGTGCATGTGTCGCTCGATCCGCAGACTTTCGCCGTCGATTGGGATCGCGTGCGTGCAGCGATCTCCCCGCGCACCCGCATGTTGATCGTCAACACCCCGCACAATCCGTCCGGCGCGATGCTGTCGGCGCAGGACATGCAGGCGCTGGCCGAACTGCTGCGCGGCACGCAGATCTACCTGATTTCCGATGAAGTGTATGAGCACATCATCTACGACGGCCGTCGCCATGAGTCAGCGCTGCGCTACCCGGAACTGCGCGAGCGCGCGTTCGTGATCTCCAGCTTCGGCAAGACCTACCACTGCACCGGCTGGAAGATCGGCTATGCGATCGCGCCGCCGGCGCTGACCGCCGAGTTCCGCAAGGTGCACCAGTACAACACCTTCACCAGCTTCGGCCCGGCGCAGTACGGTTTCGCCGCGATGATCCGCGATGAGCCGGAACACCACCTGGAACTGGGCGCGTTCTACCAGGCCAAGCGCGACCGCTTCCGCGAGCAGCTGGCCAGCACCCGCCTGAAGGCGCTGCCGGTACCGGGCGGCTACTTCCAGCTGGTCGACTACTCGGCCATCAGCGACCTGCCGGATCATGAGTTCGTGAAGTGGCTGACCATCGAGAAGGGCGTGACCGCCATCCCGCTGTCGCCGTTCTACGAGACTCCTCCGGCCGGCCAGCGCCTGGTGCGCCTGTGCTTCGCCAAGAACGAAGCGACCATGGACGCGGCGATCGAACGCCTGCGCGTGCTGTGAGCGGAGCCGTAGACATGCAGGACCTGCGCATTTCCCTCGTCCAGGGCGACACCCGCTGGCACGACCCGGCCGGCAACCGTGCCTACTATGGCGCGCTGCTGGCGCCGCTGGCCGGCAGCACCGACCTGGTGATCCTGCCGGAGACCTTCACCAGTGGTTTCTCCAACGAGGCCATTGCCCAGGCCGAAGGCATGGACGGCCCGACCGTGGCCTGGGTACGCGAGCAGGCCAAGGCCTTGAATGCCGCGGTGATCGGCAGCGTGCAGCTGCGCGACGGCGAGGGCGTCTACAACCGCCTGCTGTTCGCCATGCCCGATGGCGACCTGCAGTACTACGACAAGCGCCACCTGTTCCGCTACGGCGGCGAGCACGAGCGTTATGCCGCCGGCCGTGAGCGCCTGAGCGTGGAATGGAAGGGCTGGCGGATCAATCCGCAGGTCTGCTACGACCTGCGCTTCCCGGTGTTCTGCCGCAACCGCTACAACGTCGAGCGTCCGCAGCAGCTGGACTTCGATCTGCAGATCTTCGTGGCCAACTGGCCGTCGGCGCGCGCCTATGCATGGAAGACCTTGCTGCGCGCGCGCGCGATCGAGAACCTGTGCTTCGTGGCGGCGGTGAACCGCGTCGGCGTGGACGGCAACCAGCTGCACTACGCCGGCGACAGCGCGGTGCTGGATTTCCTCGGCCAGCCGCAGGTGGAGATCCGCGAACGCGAACAGGTAGTGACCACCACCATCTCGGCCGATGCCCTGGCCGCACATCGCGCGCGCTTCCCGGCGATGCTCGATGCCGATGCCTTCCACCTGGACGAACAGGCCTGAGCCACGGCCTGAACACCACCGCACCAGCGCGCGCGCGTGCATCCAACGTGCACGCGCACGCTGCTAGATTCGCCGCCAGTCCGACCGAACTGGAAGTCCCGCCATGAACAAGCCCTTCGCCCTGCTGCTGGCCCTGTCCGCTGCCACGCTGGCCCCGGCCGCGCACGCCGCTGGTAACCTCGATTGCCAGCTGCGCTACAACCTGTCCGGCTGGTCGTTGATCTACAAGACCGCGTCGGGCAACGGCACCGTCAGCTGCAGCAATGGCGCCAGCCTGCCGGTGCGCATTGAAGTGAAGGGCGGCGGCCTGACCGTGGGCAAGTCGAAGATCACCAATGGCCGTGGCAGCTTCACCGGCGCGGTGAGCGTCAATGAGCTGCTGGGCACCTACGCCTCGGTCGGTGCGCATGCCGGCGCAGTGAAATCCAGCAACGCGCAGGTGATGACCAAGGGCGACATCTCGCTGGCCCTGTCCGGCACCGGCAAGGGCTGGGATCTGGGCGTGGACGGCGCCGCCTTCACCATCAGCCGGCGCTGATCCCAAAAAAAGGGGACGGAGGGGATTAAGTCGCTTTCGCCCCTTTGAGGCAAAAACGACTTAATCCCCTCCGTCCCCTTTTTGTATCAGATGCCGTCGGTGTTGGTGCGCACGATCAGCTTCCAGCGGATGTCGCCCTCGTGGGGCGCGTGCTGGTGATGGGATTGGGGCGGGAATGGATCGTTCTTGTTGCACGTCACTTCACGCTTGCAGCCCTTGCACCGATAGATGCCTGACGCCTGGACCTTCTCGGCCGGGCCATGCGTGTCAGTCCATACCTGTGTGACCTTCTCTGCCTGCAGGTGCGCTGCTTCGGTGTACCACGCCATCGTCAATGCCTCATGTTGCGGGTGAGGGTTCACGATAGGCGTTCATCGCGTTGCTCGCGTCGACCTATGGCACTAATTGCACGTTTTCAAAGAATTCCTAGCTCACGCTTTTCATCCGCGCATGGCGTGGATCTGCCAACGGATCGACCCGCCAGACAAAGAAAAACCCCGGCCTGCGCCGGGGTTTTTCATTTCAACGTGGCTGCCGATCAGCCGCCGCGCGGGCCGCTACGGCGCGGGCCGCCGGGACCGCGATTGCCACCGGGGCCACGGTTGCCCCCCGGACCGCCGGGACCACGGTTACCGCCCGGGCCACGGTTGCCACCACCACCCGGACCACGACCGCCCGGACGGGCGCCCTGTGCTGGCTTTGGGCTGCCATACGGGTTGAAACCCGGGGTTGCATGGTCGGACGGGAAGCTCGGGGCGTTGCCCGGATGACCGTACGGGTGCTTGTTGCCCTGGCCCTGCGAGCGGTTGCCGGCACCGGCCGGACGACCCTGACCGCCTGCGCCGCCACGGCCTTCACCACCGAAACCGCCACGGCCCTGGCCGCCACCGGCGCCCGGGCCCTTCGGCTTGCCGTACGGACGGCCTTGGCCGCCTGCGCCCGGACCTCGGGCACCCGGGCCACGTGCGCCCGGGCCGGCATTGCGGTGGCCGCTCGGGCCGGTGCTCACGCCATCGGGCACGTACCAGGTGCGGAACGCGGCCGGATTGCCTTCCGGCAGCGAACGGTCATTCTTCGGCGCGCGCTGCTTGAACGGCTTCTGCGACTGCTTGGCCGCTGCTTCACCGCTGACCGTCAGGCCGCCCTTGAAGCCGCCACCCTTGCCGCCGCGACCACGGCCGCGGTCTTCGCGGACGTTGTCGAAACGGCGCAGCTCGCGACCTTCGTCAGCGGTGTTGTGGCCATTGACGTAGGCATTGCCGCGGCCACCTTCGCGCACGCGCACGGTGGTCTTTGCGGCGCGGCGCTGGCCGATCACCGGCTGCAGCGTCAATGCCGACGGAGCGCCTTCTTCCAGCTTCAGCTGCGCACGCAGCGCTTCCACCTGAGCGGTGCCCAGTTCCACCGAATGGCCACGGGCCAGTTCGCGCGGCAGGCTCACCTTGCCATAGCGGGTGCGCTTCAGGCGGCTGACCTGGCAGCCCTGCGATTCCCACAGGCGGCGCACTTCGCGGTTGCGGCCTTCCTTCACCACGACGCGGAACCAGTCGTGAGAATCGGTGCCGCCGATGCGTTCGATCTCATCGAACTTGGCCGGACCGTCTTCCAGTGCGACGCCACGGCTGAGGCGGTCGACGATGGCGTCGGAGACCTTTTCCTCGCCTTCCGGTGCACGCACGCGCACCACGTACTCGCGCTCGACCTCGAACGACGGGTGCATCATGGCGTTGGCCAGCTCACCGTCGGTGGTGGCCAGCAGCAGGCCGGTGGTGTTGATGTCCAGGCGGCCGATGGCGATCCAGCGCGCGCCCTTCAGCGGCGGCAGCGACTCGAACACGGTCGGGCGGCCTTCGGGATCTTCGCGGGTGGTCACCTGGCCTTCCGGCTTGTTGTAGACCAGCACGCGCGACGGCTCGGCCAGGGCAGTGGCGACGAAGCCGCGGCCATCCAGTTCGATCCTGTCGCCGCTCTTGACCGACATGCCGGTCTGCGCGACTTCACCGTTGACCTTGACCAGGCCTTCGGCGATGCGCTGTTCCAGCGCGCGGCGCGAGCCGAGGCCGGCCTGGGCCAGCACCTTGTGCAGGCGCTCTTCCAGCTTGAACTGTTCGGAGGTGGCTTCGCGCTTCAGCGAGAGCTTGTTACGGGGGGTGTCACTCATCAGTTTTGCTCCGGCCGACGGTTTCGAGGTCGGCCTCTGGTTCGGAATCGGCTTGGTCAACAGCCACGGTCGTCATCGCGACGGCGTTGTCTTCGCGTTCGTTCACTGGCACCGCGCGCTCGCCCGGCGCGGAATCGGGGTGCCCATCATCGAGGGGCGAAGGTGCTTGCTCATCGGAGGCCGATGCAGGGGCTGCATTGGCGGAATCGGGGGTGTCACTGCCGGCCAGGCCGGCGTCATCGTTCGCGGCAACGCCATCGGCGCTGGCCGAGATGTCCGGACCCTCGGCACCGGCCACGGCCGGTGCATCACGGTCCAGGGCCAGCTGCGGTTCCAGCTCGCCCAGGTCCTTCAGTTCCGACAGCGGCGGCAGTTCGTCCAGTCGCTTCAGCCCGAAGTAGTCCAGGAAGCCCTTGGTGGTGCCGAACAGCGCCGGCTTGCCGGGCACGTCGCGGTGGCCGACCACGCGGATCCATTCGCGTTCTTCCAGCGCCTGGATGATGTTGCTGCTGACCGCCACGCCGCGCACCTGCTCGATCTCGCCGCGGGTGATCGGCTGCCGGTAGGCGATCAGCGCCAGGGTTTCCAGGGTGGCGCGGGTGTAGCGGGTCTTGCGTTCGGTCCACAGCCGGCTGATCCAGCCATGTACTTCGCTGGTGACCTGGTAGCGGAAGCCGGAGGCGACCTCGACCAGTTCCACGCCACGACCTTCGCAGGCCTCGCGCAGGCGCTCCAGCGCACGTTCGATGCTGCCCGGCGGTGCCGGTTCCTCTTCCGGGAACAGGTCCTTCAGCTGGGCCAGGGTGAGTGGCTGGCTGGAGGCCAGCAGGGCACCCTCGACAATGCGGTCGATCAGCGATTGATCCATCGGCAGTCAGCGCTCACTCGTGGGCATTGGCGGCGTCGTTGTCGTCAAACTCGCTGCTGAACTGCAGCGGCGCGTTGGTGTTGCCAGCAGCCAGCGACTTCACGTAGATCGGCGCCAGCGGTTCTTCCTGGACGATGTCCAGCAACTGTTCCTTGGCCAGTTCCAGCACTGCCAGGAACGTGACAAGCACGCCCAGCTTGCCTTCTTCGGCGGTGAACAGCCCTTCAAAACGATAGAATTTGCCGTCTTCCAGGCGTCCCAGTACTTCGCCCATGCGTTGCCGCACACTCAGTGCTTCGCGCTTGATGGCGTGGCCGCTGAACAGCTCGGCGCGCTTGAGCACGTCGTGCAGGGCCAGCAGCATTTCCTTCAGGTCCACCGGCGGCGGCAGCTTCACCGTGGCGCGCTCGGGCATGAAGGCATGCGCCACCGTCGTGTCGCGGTCCTGGCGGGGCAGGGCGTCGATGTCCTCGGCGGCCTGCTTGAAACGTTCGTACTCCTGCAGCCGGCGCACCAGCTCGGCGCGCGGGTCGGCCTCATCGCCTTCCTCGCTGACCGGGCGCGGCAGCAGCATCCGCGACTTCACCTCGGCCAGGATCGCGGCCATCACCAGGTACTCGGCCGCCAGCTCGAAGCGCAGCTCGCGCATCACGGTGATGTATTCCACGTACTGCCGGGTGATTTCGGCCACGGGAATGTCCAGCACATCCAGGTTCTGGCGGCGGATCAGGTACAGCAGCAGGTCCAGCGGGCCTTCGAAGGCGTCCAGGATGACTTCCAGCGCGTCCGGCGGGATGTACAGGTCCTGCGGGATCTGCAGGACCGGTTGCCCATGCACCACGGCCAGCGGCATTTCCTGCTGCTGGGGGGCGGGCGGCCGGGTTGGCGGGTTCGCGTCGAGCGCGAGTTCGGAAGTCATCTAATGGACATCAGGATTGCAACGGACCAGTCGCGGCACCGGGTTCGCCGGGCCAACGCCACGGAGCCCCAGGGCACCAGACGCGCCGGGATCGGCGCGATTCCACACATATCAAACAGCAGGACGCGCCGCAGTAAACGGCAGCGACAGAACTACGGGGAGGTCGTCTACGTGGCCCGGCCAGGTGGTCCGGTTTGAAGCAGCGGATCTGTCGTCGGGGGCTGCGTGGCCGCAGAAACCAACGGGCTGCTGCATCCAGCCACGTGCAATGGAGTCTAGGGTAAGCCTTTGCTGCGCCAGTGTCCAGCCGGACCGGGGCAGGGGCTGCATTGGCTAGAATCGGCGGACCCGACAACGCAAGCGAGGAAATGCCGGTGTGGTATGTGATCGAAGGGTATGACGGCCAGGATGTGCTGGCGCAGCGGCTGCAGTCGCGGCCGGAGCATCTGGCGCGGCTGCATGCGCTGCGCGACGCGGGACGCCTGCTGCTGGCCGGGCCGTGCCCGGCGGTGGACAGTGAAGACCCGGGCCCGGCCGGTTTCAGCGGTTCGGTGGTGATCGCGCAGTTCGAGTCGCTGCCGCAGGCCCAGGCCTGGGCCGATGCCGACCCGTACGTGGCTGCAGGCGTCTACACCCGCGTGCAGGTCCGCCCGTTCCGCAAGGTGCTGCCGTGAACGCGGAACGGATCGAGCGGATCCGTGATGCGCTGCAGCAGGCGCTGGCGCCGAGCGTGCTGGAGATCGAGGACGATAGCCATCGTCACGCCGGCCATGCCGGTGCGCGCGACGGGCGCGGCCATTTCAACGTGCATGTGGTCAGTGAGCGTTTCGCCGGGCTGGGGCCGCTTGCCCGGCACCGCGCGGTCTATGCCGCGCTGGGGTCGATGATGGAGACCGATATCCACGCGTTGTCCATCCGCGCGCAGACCCCGTCAGAACAGGGCTGAGCCCTTGTCCCACGCTGTCCTGGCGGGTCCTTCATGGCCTCGCCACGGACAGGTTTTCATGTCCATTTCGGGACATTCGCCTAACGGACTGTTTACAAGCCTGGATGGAAACGCTTACATTCCGCGCCAATGCTGGTAGGTCCAAGCCGTGGAGGGCGGCTTCGTGAACAAGGCAGCTATCACAATCAAAGACGTCGCACGCGAAGCCCGGGTCTCCGTGGCCACGGTTTCCCGCGCGCTCAACGGGCATGAAAATGTCGCCGAACCGGTCCGCCAGCTTGTGCTGGAGGTGGCCGCACGGCTGCGTTACACCCCGCACGCCGCCGCCCGCAGCCTGAGCAGCCGCCGCACCAATACGGTGGGCGTGGTGCTGCCTGACCTGTACGGCGAGTTCTTCTCCGAGCTGATGCGCGGCATTGACGGGGTGGCCCGCAACCGCCGCCAGCACCTGCTGGTGTCCAGCTACCACGGTGACCAGGAACAGCAGGGCGCCGCCCTGCGTGCCATGCGCGGCCGCGTCGACGGCCTGCTGGTGCTTTCGCCCTATGCCGAGAGCCCGGGCTTCCTGACCGACAACCTGCCGCAGTCGTTGCCGACGGTGTTGATCAACACCTACCTGCCCGGGCAGGACCACCCGGTGCTGAGCATCGACGACCACGCCGGCGCAATGGCGATGACCCGCCACCTGCTGGATGCCGGCCACCGCCGCATTGCCTTCATTTCTGGTCCGGACCTCAACTTCGACGCGCGCGAGCGCCTGCGCGGCTTCCGTGACGCGCTGGCGGCTTCTGGCGGTGGCGCCGAAGGCATCGAGTTGCCCGGTGATTTCGACGAAGCTTCCGGCCATCGTGCCGGTCAGGAGTTGCTGGCAGCCGGAGCGCTGCCCGATGCCGTATTCGCCGCCAACGACATGATGGCCCTGGGCTGCCTGTATGCGTTCACGCAGGCAGGGGTCCGCGTCCCGGCCGATGTGGCCTTGGCGGGTTTCGATGACATTCCACTGGCGCGTTTCGTCCACCCGTCGCTGACCACCATGCAGGTCAGCATCGCCGAGCTCGGCGACCGGGCCATGACGCGTCTGATGCAGTTGATGGACGGCACCTCCACGGATGGGGCAGGGGACAAGCAGACCCTGGTTCCCCGCTTGATTGTTCGCGATTCCACCACTCCGCCATCCGGCCGTTGAAGCCAGAGGCGTTCCTTCTTTTTTGATTGATCGCAGGGACCGCGCAAGCGGTTACCGCCACCCGGAGATTGAGTTGATGATGCATACCACCTTCCGCATGCCGGCGCGCCGGCTGCTGAGCACCGCCCTGGTCAGCTGCCTGATGCTGGCTGCCGCCCCCAACGTCATGGCGCAGTCGGCCAACGCCAGCCTGCGCGGCCAGGTTGCCGGTGCCCAGGCCGGCACCGAAGTGACCGCCACCAACGTCGCCACCGGTACCGTCCGCCGTGGCACCATCCGCGCCGACGGCAGCTACTCGCTGATGGGCCTGGATCCGGGCACGTACAACGTGGTCGCCAACGGCCAGACCCAGAAGGTCACCGTCACCGTGGCCTCGACCGCGACGCTGAACTTCGCCGGCGCGGCCAGCAGCACCCCGGGTTCGACCGCGGCCACCAACCTGGACACCGTCAACGTTGTCGCGCCGACCCTGCTGCAGGAAGTGCGTACCTCCGAAGTCGGCAAGACCGTCAGCCTGCAGCAGATCCAGACCACCCCGCAGGTGTCGCGCAACTTCCTGGAGTTCGCTGACGCGGTGCCGGGCCTGATCTTCACCCGCGACGCCAAGGGCAACACCTCGCTGCGCGGCGGCGCCACCAATGCCGACGGCACCAACGTCTACATCGACGGCGTGGGCCAGAAGAGCTACGTCAAGGGCGGCGGCGTGGCCGGCCAGTCCGGCAGCGCCGGTAACCCGTTCCCGCAGCTGGCCATCGGCGAATACAAGGTCATCAGCGGCAACTACAAGGCCGAGTATGGCCAGGTGTCGAGCGCCGCCGTGACGGCTGCAACCAAGTCCGGCACCAATGAGTTCAAGGGTGAGGCGTTCTACCGCTACACCGATGAAGACATGCGTGCCAAGACCCCGGCCGAGCGCCAGGGCGGCAAGGAGAAGATGGTCTCGGCCGAGAAGGAATACGGCTTCGCCCTGGGCGGCCCGATCATCCAGGACAAGGCGCACTTCTTCGTGACCTACGAAGCCAAGCGCTTCGACCTGCCGGTCACCATCGCGCCGGATGGCGCGGTCACCGGCGCTGCCGGCCTGCTGCCGCCGGCCGGCGCCGCCGGCCTTGGCCCGGCCAGCCAGCCGTTCCAGCAGGATCTGATCTTCGGCAAGATCGACTTCGAGCCGACCGACAACGACCGCATCGAGCTGACCTTCCAGGACCGCGACGAAACCCAGTCGCAGTTCAGTGGCCAGACCTCGCCGGAAGCCGGCCGTGAAGTGGTCAACACCGACCGTCGTTATGCCCTGCGCTGGAACCACAGTGGTGAGCGCTACTACAACGAGTTGATGGTCACCCACGAAGACTCGTTCAACAACCCGACCCCGCTGACGCTGGCCAACGGCATCACCTACACCGCACCGGACGGCCCCGAAGACCGCACCATCGTGAAGATCGGTGGCGCCTCGGCACTGGATTCGCAGGTGAAGGGCCAGAAGGGCTGGTCGATCGAAGACAACCTGACCCTGGATGGCATCCAGTGGGCGGGTGACCACACCATCAAGATGGGCGTGAAGTACAAGCAGATCGACCTGTACGCATCCGATGCGGCGCAGATCAATCCGACCTTCACCTACTCGCTGGGCGATCCGGACTTCCCCGATTCCATTCCGTACAAGGCGCAGTTCGTCAAGCCGGTGACCGGCGTGACCGGCGTGTCCGGCGAAGTGCGTTCGAAGTCCAAGCAGTACGGCGTGTTCATCCAGGACGACTGGCAGGTCAACGATCACCTGCAGCTGAACATCGGCCTGCGCTGGGACTACGAAAAGACCCCGTCCTACCTGGACTTCGTTACCCCGCAGCAGGTGGTCGACGCCATCTATTCGCAGGATCCGCGCGCTCCCGCCGGCCAGACCTATGCCGATTCGCTGGCACTGGGCGGCCTGGACATCAGCGACTACATCAGCAACGGCCACAACCGCAAGGCGTTCAAGGATGCCTGGCAGCCGCGCCTGGGCTTCTCGTATGACATCAACGCCGACGAGCAGCACGTGATCCACGGTGGTGCCGGCCGTTCCTACGACCGTGACCTGTTCGACAACCTGCAGCTGGAAACCACCAAGCTGGCCCTGCCGCAGCCGACCATCTACTTCCGCAACCCGGCCACCGACGCCTGCATCAACGGCCAGGCTGCCTGCTATGACTGGAACCCGAACCTGCTCAACGGCATCGGCAACCTGCAGGCACTGGTCGGCGCGACCAGCAATGCCGGCCTGGAAGTGGACCTGCTGAACAACAAGCTGAAGGCGCCGTACTCGGACCAGTTCAGCCTGGGCATGAGCAACCAGATCGGCGACTGGCTGACCGACGCCACCATCGCACGTACCCTGAGCTACGACGGCTTCGCCTTCACCCTGGGCAACCGTTATCCGACCGGCCAGTTCTTCGATGATCCGCGCCTGTGCGGTGGCACCTCCCCGGGCCTGAGCCAGGCCTGGAGCTGCAACGTACCGGGCTTCGGCAGCCTGATCATCGGCCAGCAGGGCATCAAGACCCGTGCCACCCAGGTCCTGCTGTCGGCGCAGAAGCCGTTCACCAAGGAAAGCGGCTGGGGCACCTCGATCGCCTATACCTGGACCACCGCGCGCCACAACCGCGACATCAACGAGAAGTACGCCTTTGATCGCGGTCTGATCGGTGACTACCCGACCATCCGCTCCAACGGCGCACCGCGCCACCGCCTGGTGGTGACCGGTTCGTACGCGGGCTTCTGGGGCATCACCTTCGGCGGCAAGATCACCCTGGCCACCCCGACCGCCGTCAACGACTGGTACCCGGTGATGCAGGCCAGCGGCTACACCCTGCCGACCCCGCAGGCGGCCGTGCCCAACGCAACCGGCAAGTTCCTGGTGGGTGGCAAGATCTTCGGCTACCGTTCGGTTGACCTGCAGGCGACGAAGACGTTCAAGCTGGCGGGCAACACCGAGCTGTACGCCCGTCTGGACATCATCAACGTGTTCAACTTCGACAACTTCTCCACCTACAACTACGTCAAGACCAACGGCAAGCTGCAGGCCAGCTACAACGAGACCGGCGACATCATCGGCACGCCGCGCCAGGTGAAGGCCGAGGTGGGCTTCCGCTTCTAAGCGGCGCCGCCTGCTGCTGTATCCGATGCCGCCGGTCCGCCGGCGGCATCGATTGTGTGAGAACGGCAATGGCCGGCCCCGTGCCGGTCCATTGCCCACGCCGCTGCCGGGCAGGGGGCAGCGGCGTGGGCAATGATCGCGGTGTCAAACCACGTTTTTCGTGGTTTTTTAAGAGCGCATCTTGTAAACGATTTCAGATCATTGGACGGTATGCTTTCCCATCGATCAGACCACCGGAGGAACCGCGCCATGCAGGCACGCCATCTGTTGTCCGCCGCAATGCTGTGCTTGGCGGTGGCCGCCTGCCAGCCGGCCCAGCAGGAACCTGCCAAGCCGCGCCCGCCGGTGATCCTGATCGAGGCCGATGCACCGCCGCGGCCGATGAAGCCGGAGCTGCCGCCGCTGTTCGATGACATCGAGCGCCGCACCTTCCAGTTCTTCTGGGACACCACCAACGAGATCAATGGCCTGACCCCGGACCGCTATCCGTCGCGGCCGTTCGCCAGCATCGCGTCGGTGGGTTTCGCGCTGACCGCCTATCCCGTCGGTATCGAGAACGGCTGGGTCAGCCGCAACCAGGCGATCGACCGGACCCTGACCACCCTGAAATTCTTCCGCGACGTGCCGATGGGCCCGCAGCGCACCGGCAAGGCGGGCTACAAGGGTTTCTACTATCACTTCTTGGACATGCAGGAAGGCCGTCGCTACGACAGCTGGGTCGAACTGTCCTCGGTGGATACCGCACTGCTGATGATGGGCGTGCTGTTCGCGCAGTCGTACTACGACGGTGACGATCCGCGCGAGAAGGAAATCCGCCAGATTGCCGATACCTTGTACAAGAAGGTCGACTGGCCGTGGCTGCAGCAGCGTGCACC
Organism: Stenotrophomonas maltophilia complex sp. Om-AH-Sm3; assembly: GCF_059337855.1. Classification (NCBI taxonomy): domain Bacteria; kingdom Pseudomonadati; phylum Pseudomonadota; class Gammaproteobacteria; order Lysobacterales; family Lysobacteraceae; genus Stenotrophomonas; species Stenotrophomonas maltophilia complex sp. Om-AH-Sm3. Next base: position 148,757 of record NZ_JBYBLQ010000008.1, read on the forward strand.
GCTGATCTCGATGGGCTGGTTCCCCGAGAGCGGCTTCATCGACCACGACTGGATGGGCTACAACGAGGCGATGATGGTCTACATCCTCGCCCTGGGCTCGCCCACGCACCCGGTCAGCCCGGACGCGTGGACAGTGTGGACGCGCACCTATGACAACGACTGGGGTGTCTACCAGGGCCAGGAATACCTGTCCTTCGGCCCGCTGTTCGGCCACCAGTACAGCCACGTCTGGATCGATTTCCGCGATATCCAGGACGCGTACATGCGCGAGCGCGGCAGCACCTATTTCCTCAACAGCCGCTCGGCCGCGCTGGCCCAGCGCGAATACGCCATCGCCAACCCGATGCAGTGGAAGGACTATGGCGAGAACGTCTGGGGCCTGACCGCCAGTGATGGCCCGCAGAACACCACGCAGGAGTACCGCGGCGAACAGCGCCAGTTCCGCCATTACTCCTCGCGCGGCGCCGGCCTGCGCGAGAACTTCGATGACGGCACCATTGCCCCGACTGCGGCGATCGCCTCGGTGGTGTTCGCGCCCGAGCAGGTGATCCCGGCCACGCTGGAAATGCACAAGCGTTACGGGGACTACATCTATTCCAGCTACGGCTTCCTGGATTCGTTCAATCCCAGCTTCAACTATGACATCCCGATCAAGACCGGTCGCCTGGTGCCGGATCGCGGCTGGGTCGCCAGCGACTACATCGCCATCGACCAGGGGCCGATCCTGACCATGATCGCCAACTACCGCAACGACTTCGTCTGGGAAGTGATGAAGAAGAATCCGTACATCCGCAAGGGCCTGGAGCGGGCCGGATTCAGCGGCGGCTGGCTGGCGCCGGAAGGGTCGTTCCAGCCGCTGGAACTGCAGAAGGACGAAAAGGCCGCGGCAGCACGCGCGGTGGGTATCGCCGAATCACGCGCGGCTGCCGCGCAGGAACAGAAGAACAATGCCAACCGCACCACAGGCCAGGGCAAGTAACCCGATGCCGAACTGGATCGACCGCCTGCGCCGCTGGGCGCTGCCTGCCCTGGCCGCCCTGGCCGTGGCCGGCTGCGCCCGCACCGAACCGGGCACCACCACCGTGCGCTTCTGGGCGATGGGCCGCGAAGCCGAGGTGGTCAGCGAGCTGATCCACGAGTTCGAGGCCGAAAATCCCGGCATCAAGGTGGATGTGCAGAACATCCCGTGGACCGCTGCGCACGAAAAGCTGCTGACCGCGTTCGCTGCCGACGGACTGCCGGACGTGTGCCAGCTCGGCAATACCTGGGTGCCGGAGTTCGCCGAACTCGATGCATTGACCCCGCTGCAGCCGTTCGTGCAGCGCTCCACCGTGGTCGACCCGAAAGATTACTTCCAGGGCATCTGGGACACCAACGTGATCCACGGTGAGCTGGTCGGCGTGCCGTGGTACGTCGATACGCGCCTGATCTACTACCGCAAGGACCTGCTGGCCAAGGCCGGCTACGACCACCCGCCGCGCACGTGGCCGGAGTGGGAAGAGCAGATGGCGGCGATCAAGCGCATGCAGGGCCCGAACCGCTACGCGGTGCTGATGCCGATCAACGAGTTCGAGCAGCAGCTGTCGCTGGCCCTGCAGCAGCCCGACCCGCTGCTGCGCGACGACGATACCCGTGGCAATTTCGCCAGCCCGGGGTTCCGCCGCACGCTGTCCTTCTACGCCAACATGTTCGAGCAGGGCTGGGCGCCGAAGATGTCCGAGACGCAGATCTCCAACGTCTGGGATGAATTCTTCCGCGGCTTCAACGTGTTCTACATCTCCGGCCCCTGGAACATCCGCGAGTTCAAGAAACTGCAGCCGAAGGAACTGGAAGGGCAGTGGGGTACTGCGGCACTTCCCGGCCCGGATGGCCCCGGTGCCGGCATCGCCGGTGGCACCAGCCTGGTGATCTTCCGCAAATCGCAGCAGAAGGAGGCGTCCTGGAAGCTGATCGAATTCCTGTCGCGCCCGCAGATCCAGGCACGCTTCCATTCGATCATCGGCGATCTGCCGCCGCGCCGCAGTGCCTGGAACGCGCCGTCGCTGGCCAGCGATCCACTGGCCGCCGCGTTCCGTGATCAGCTGGAGCGGGTCAAGCCGACGCCGAAGGTGCTCGAATGGGAGCGCATCGTGCAGGAAATGCGCATCGTCACCGAAAAGGTGGTGCGCGGTGGCCTGGCGCAGGACAAGGCGGTGGAAGAGCTGGACCAGCGCGTGGACAAGGTGCTGGCCAAGCGCCGCTGGATGCATGAACAACAACGCCTGCAGCAGCGCGCACCGTCGTCGCAGTCCAGCAGTGCCGTGGCCGCCGGGAGCGCGCAATGAAACGTACTTCGCTGGCCGGCTGGATCTTCGCCGGCCCCTCGCTGATCGTGCTGGGCGTGTTCTTCGGCCTGCCGGTGGCCTCGGCGCTGGCGCTGAGCGTGACTGACTTCGACCTCTATGCACTGGCCGACAGCAGCAACCTGCGCTTCGTCGGCCTGGGGAACTACATCGACCTGCTGCAGACGCCGATGTTCTGGAAGTCGCTGTGGAACACCACCTACTTCGTGTTGATCGGCGTACCGTTGTCGATCGGCGTGTCGCTGGGCGCGGCCATGCTGCTCAACGCACCGGCCGCGCGCTTCAAGGCGCTGTTCCGTACGGCACTGTTCGCGCCGGTGGTGACCACGCTGGTGGCGGTGGCGGTGATCTGGCGCTACCTGTTCCATACCAGCTATGGCCTGGTGAACTACGGGCTGGGCCACCTGGGCATCAGTCCGATCGACTGGCTGGGTGATCCCAACTGGGCGATGCCGACCATCATGCTGTTCGCGGTGTGGAAGAACTTCGGTTACAACATGGTGATCTTCCTCGCCGGCCTGCAGGCGATCCCGCATGACCTGTACGAAGCCGCGCGCATCGACGGTGCTTCGCGCTGGAAGCAGTTCCTGCACATCACCCTGCCGATGCTCGGCCCGGTACTGCTGGTGGTCGGGGTGATCACCGTGTCCGGCTACTTCCAGCTGTTCGCCGAGCCGTACGTCATGACCCGCGGCGATCCACTGCAGAGTACCGTCAGCGTGCTGTATTTCATGTTCGAGGAAGGCTTCAAGTGGTGGAACCTGGGACGCGCATCGGCTGTAGCGTTCCTGCTGTTCCTGATCATCCTGGCGGTGACCACCGTGATGCTGCGTTTCGGCCGCAAGAGGCAGTTGGTATGAGTCGTGAAATCGGCCAGTCGCGCTGGTATCCGTGGATGATCAATGGTGCGCTGCTGGTGCTGGCCCTGGTCAGCCTTGCACCGCTGCTGTGGATGCTCTCGGTCTCGTTCATGCCGCAGGGCGAGGCCAGTCATTTCCCGCCGCCACTGCTGCCTTCGAGCATCACCACGCACAACTACCACGAGCTGTTCGCGCGCACCGGCATGGGCGGCAACTTCGCCAACAGCCTGCTGGTGTCGCTGGCTATCACGCTGGGTTCGCTGCTGCTCAACACCATGGCCGGCTACGCCTTCGCCAAGCTCAACTTCGTTGGCCGCGAACGCCTGTTCCAGGTGCTGATGGCAGCGCTGGTGATTCCGGCGCAGGTGGCGATGCTGCCGCTGTTCCTGCTGATGAAGCAGCTGGGCCTGGTCAACAGCTTTGGCGGGGTGATCGTGCCGGCGCTGGCCAGCGTGTTCGGCATCTTCCTGGTGCGCCAGTACGCGCGTTCGATCCCGGACGAGCTGCTTGAAGCGGCGCGCATCGACGGCGCGGGGGAGCTGCGCATCTTCTTCCAGATCGTGCTGCCGATGCTCAAGCCGGTACTGGTGACCCTGGCGATCTTCACCTTCATGGGTGCATGGAACGATTTCATGTGGCCGCTGATCGTGTTGACCGACCAGGAGCACTACACTTTGCCGGTGGCGCTGGCCACCCTCTCGCGCGAGCACATCATGGACGTGGAAATGATGATGGCTGGCGCGGTCGTCACCGTGGTTCCGGTGCTGGCACTGTTCCTGGTGCTGCAGCGTTACTACATCCAAGGTCTGTTGCTGGGGAGCGTCAAGGGATGAAGCGAGCGATCGCCGTTGGACTGGGCCTGTTGTGGACTTCCCTGGCGATCGCCGCACCACCGGCACTGCCGGCGCCGAAGGTACTGGACGATTTCGACGACATCGGCGCCTGGAAGCTGGTGCTGTCCGACCAGGTCAGCGGTTCGCTGCGGCCGGTGAGCGGTGCCGGTGGCGGCCGCGCGCTGTGCCTGGACTACGATTTCCACAAGGTGTCGGGCTACGTCGGCATCCGCCGCGCGCTGGGCATCGAGTACCCGGCCAACTACCGCTTCGGCTTCCAGCTGCGGGGAGATTCGCCGGGCAACGACCTGCAGTTCAAGCTGATCGATGCCAGCGGCGATAATGTCTGGTGGGTCAATCGCCCGGGCTACAGCTTCCCCAAGGCGTGGACGCCGGTCGAATTCCGCCGTCGCCAGATCGACAAGGCGTGGGGTCCGTCGCCGGAGAAGGAGATGGCGCGCAGCGCTGCGGTCGAGTTCACGATCTACAGCAAGGTCGGCGGCCGCGGCACGGTGTGCTTCGACAAGCTGACCCTGCAGGGCCTGCCGCCGCAGGATGATTCGGCGCTGGTGCCATCGGTGATCGCCGACACCGCCACCGCGCTGCAGGACCGGATGATTGACGGAAAGAGTGATACGTTCTGGATCAGTGGCGGGGTCAAGCAGCAGACCATCAGCCTGGACCTGCACAAGAGCCGCGAGATCGGCGGTGCGGTGATTGACTGGCTGCCGAACCTGGAAGCCAATCGCTACACCGTGCGGACGTCCGAGGATGGCCGGGACTGGCGCACCGTGCGCGAGGTGGCCGGCGGTGCGGGCGGCCGCGACTGGCTGGCGCTGCCGGATACCGACGCGCGCTACGTGCGCTTCGATCTGCACGATGGCCCGAACTGGCGCTATGGCATCCGTGACATCACGCTCAAGCCGCTGGCGTTCGCGGCCACGCCGAACGCATTCCTGTCCTCGGTGGCGGCCGACTTGCCGCGCGGCTCGCTGCCGCGTGCATATGTGGGCGAACAGCCGTACTGGACCCTGCTCGGCCTCGATGGCGGCCAGGAGCAGGCACTGATCAGCGAGGACGGTGCGCTGGAACCGGCCAAGGGCAGTTTCAGCATCGAGCCGTTCATCCGCGTGGACGGCAAGTTGCTGGACTGGTCGACGGTGACCATCACCCAGTCGCTGCAGGATCGCTACCTGCCCATCGCCAATGTCGACTGGGTGCATGAGAAGGCCGGCCTGGCGGTAACCAGCTTCGTGCAGGGCACGCCGGAGCGCGCGCAGCTGATCGGCCGCTACCGGTTGAGCAATCCGGACAAGGTGGCGCACGAGTACACCCTGGCGCTGGCGATCCGGCCGTGGCAGGTGAACCCGCCGACCCAGTTCCTCAATACCGTCGGCGGCTTCAGTCGCATCGATGCGCTGGATGTGGGCGAACAGCTGGTGCGCATCAACGGTGAGCCGCGCATCTATCCGTTGCAGGTGCCGGATGCGCGCTTTGCCAGCACGTTCGATGGCAAGCTCGACGCGATGCATCTGGCCTCCGGGAAATATCCGGCCAGCACGGCGGTGAAGGACAGCACCGGCATGGCGTCCGGTGCGCTGCTGTATACGATCAAGCTGGAGCCTGGCCAGAGCCGAGAAGTGGCGGTGGTGTTGCCACAGACCGGAGGCTGGGCGCCGCAGGCGCTGGATGTGGCCAAGGCGCAGGCACAGGTCGCAGAGCAGTGGCGGCAGAAGCTGGGGGTGGTCTCGTTGCAGGTACCGGCTGCGGGCCAGGCACTGGTCGATACCCTGCGCACCGCCGTGGCGCACATGCTGATCTCGCGGGTCGGCCCGCGCCTGCAGCCGGGCACGCGCTCGTACGCACGCAGCTGGATCCGCGATGGCGCGATGATTTCAGAGGGCCTTCTGCGCATGGGGCGCAGTGATGCGGTGCGTGATTACATCAACTGGTATGCGCCCTATCAGTTCGAGAATGGCAAGGTGCCGTGCTGTGTCGATGCCCGTGGCAGCGATCCGGTGCCGGAGAACGACAGCCATGGCGAGCTGATCTACAGCATTGCCGAGTATGGGCGCTATACCGGTGACAGCACCTTCGCCGAACGGATGTGGCCGCATGTGCAGGGCGCCTACAACTACATGGAGCAACTGCGCGCCAGCGAGCGCACGGACGAGAATCGGGCGCGCAATCCGGCGTTCTACGGGATGATGCCGGCGTCGATCAGCCACGAAGGCTATTCGGCCAAGCCGATGCATTCGTACTGGGACAATTTCTGGGCGTTGCGCGGCTACAAGGATGCGGCATCGCTGGCGGCCCAGCTGGGCAAGGTCGAAGCCATGCAGATTGCCGAATCGCGTGACCAGTTCCGTGATGACCTGCAGGCCTCGCTGCTGTCGGCGATGCAGCAGCACAACATCGATTACCTGCCGGGCTCGGCCGAACTGGGCGATTTCGATGCGACCTCGACCACCATCGCGCTGGCTCCGGGCGGTGAACAGGGGCGCCTTCCGCAGCAGGCGCTTGATGCCACTTTCGAGCGCTACTGGAAGGAATTCGTGGCCCGTCGGGACGGCAAGCGCGAGTGGAAGGACTACACGCCCTACGAGTGGCGCAACGTGGCCGCCTTCGTCCGCCTTGGCTGGCGCGATCGCGCCTGGCAGGCGACTGAGTTCTTCTTCAAGGACCGTGCGCCGCAGGCCTGGAACCAGTGGGCCGAAGTGGTCTCGCGCACGCCGCGCAAGCCGTTCTTCGTCGGTGACCTGCCGCATGCCTGGGTCGCCTCGGACTTCGTGCGCTCGGCCCTGGACATGTTCGCCTACAGCCGTGACATGGACGATGCGCTGGTGTTGGCCGCCGGCATTCCGACCGCCTGGCTGCAGGGCGACGGCATCGCTGTGCAGGGCCTGCGCACGCCGCAGGGTCAGCTCAACTACCGCCTGCAGCGCAGCGACAAGCAGCTGGTGCTGGAGGTGCAGCCGGGCCTGGTGCCACCGGTCGGTGGCGTGGTCTTGCCGTGGCCGTACGCCGGTGATCCGGGCGAGGCGACCATCAACGGCGAAGCGGCCGAATGGACCGACAGGGAACTGCACGTGCACCAGCTGCCGGCGCGGGTCGAGATCGATGTACCGGGCGCGGTGCGCCGCGCCGAGCGCAAGGGGCAGTAACGATGAAGCAGCAGGGGGCAAGGGTGCGCACGGCCGTGCGTGCCTTGGGACTGGCCATTGCATTGGCATTGCCGGGTGCCGTGATGGCAGCCGTGCCAACCGCCGCGACGGCGGCTGACGTCGCCAGCGCGCCAGGCATGAGCATGGTGACCTTCAACCTGCATCACGACCGCGAGGACTGGCCGAGCCGCCGCCGCACCATCCTGGCCGAACTCAAGCGCCTGCAGCCGGATGCGGTTGCCCTGCAGGAGGTGATCCAACGCCGTAACGTGCGCAACCAGGCACAGTGGCTGGCCAGCCAGCTGGGCTACAGGTACATCTTCGTCTCCACCGATCCGGTGGGCGCGCCGAAACGTTACGGCAACGCGCTGCTGAGCCGGCGCCCGATCCTCGCCCAAGGTGAGCACCTGTTGCGGCCGCTGGACGATTATCGGACGGTCGCCCATCTGCGCATCAATGTGGACGGCAAGGCGGTCAACGTCTATGCCACCCACTTCAACGAGCGCAGCGACGAGAATGGCCAGCGCATCCGTCGCACCCAGGTCGAGGACCTGCTGCGCTTCATCGCCAGCACCTCGGCCGGCGCACCGGTGGTGATCGCGGGCGACTTCAACGCACTGGTCGATGCCAGTGACCTGAGCGAGCTGCGCAGCCATTACGGTGACAGCTACGGCAGCGTGCACGTCAACACCGACCTGGCCGGGGTCAGTACGCTGAACAGGCACTACTACCCGGTGGCCTCGCGGATCGACCACATCTTCTTCCAGCAGGACGCGATGGTTGCACGTGAGGCCAAGCTCCTGTTCGACCAGCCCGATGACAGCGGTCGCTGGGCCTCGGACCACTACGGCGTGTGGACCCGCCTGCAGTTCGCTCCGACGCGCTGATGTCCTGGTAGGTGCCACCCTTGGTTGGCACGGACGTGTCCGCGTTCGCTCCAACAACGGCGCCGACCAGGGTTGGCCTCCCAGATCGCTGCACGCGCCCGGCGCACAAACAGAAACGGCGGGGATCATCGATCCCCGCCGTTTTTTCACGCGATCAAAGCGCGATCAGTTCGCCGGCGGCGTCCGCTTGGCGCCTTCTTCGTCTTCTTCGTCGGCCTTGGCTTCGGCCGCCTGGGCTGCCGCATCGGCGTGGCCATCGGCGACCGGATCGATCGACGGTGTCACCACTGCATCGGCAACCGGGGCCGCAGCTTCCACCGGTGCAGCTTCCACCGCCACCGGCGCGACCGGCTGTTCGGCGACCACGACCGGCTCGACGACCGGCTTGGCTTCAACCACCGGAGCAGCGTCAACGATCTCCGGCTTGGCTTCTACCACCGGAGCGGCTTCGGTAGCGGCCGGCTTGGCTTCAGCCACCGGTGCAGCCTCGACTGCCGCCGGCTTCGCTTCGATCGCCTGAGCGACTTCAGCCACCGGGGCTGCTTCCACCGCGATCGGCTTTGCTTCGACTGCCGGTGCGGCAACAGCCACCGGCTGCGCCGGGGTTGCTGCGTCGATGGCATCGAGCATGCTGGTCTGCACCGGCGAGGACACCGGCTCTGCCTTGGCTGCGGTTTCAACCGCCGCCGGCACTTCGGCGGTGATCGGTGCGGCAGTCTCGACCACGGCGCTGCTCACCACCGCCACCGGTGCGGCGACAGCAGCGGCGGCAGCACGGACCGGCTTCTCGGCTTCGACAGCAACCGGTTCGGCTTCGTCATCGAAATCGAATTCCGGCTGCGCACGGGTCGGCTGTGCGGCGGCGACCGGAGTGGCCGGGGCGGCACTGTCGACGTTCGGCTCGACGCCCTCGGCGTCATCACCCTCGTCACCCTCGTCCTGGTCATCGCCCAGGCCGTCACCACCGGCAGCGTTCTCGGCGCCACCGCGACGACGACGACGGCCGCCACGACGGCCGCGACGGCGGCGGGTTGCACCTTCGCCAGCCTGCTCGCCATGGGCGTCGGCTGCAGTCTCTTCAGCGGCAACCGCAACCACCTCGGCCTCGCCGGCAGCGGTCTCGACCGGTACTGCGTCCACCGGAGCGGCGGCCACTGGGGCAACCGGGGCGACCGGTGCAGTGGCTTCCTGCGCGGTCACCACATTGGCGGCGACGGCAGTGGCGACCACGGCTGCTGCCGCGGTCACACCTTCAACCGGGGCGTCGGCGACGTTGCGCTGCGGCTTCTCGGCCGGCTTGTCACCGTCCTGCTGCTGGCGTGGCTGCTTGGGCTGCTTCAGCTTCGGCTGGTTCTGGTTCTGGCCCTGCTGCTCGTTGCGCGGCTTGTTCTGCTGCTGCGGTTGCTGCTGGCCATCCTTCTGCTGCGGCTCTTTCTGCCTGCCCTGCTGCGGCTGCTGCTGGGCATTGCCGTTGTTGCCGTTGCGGCCGTCCTTGTTGCGCTGCTCACCACGGTCCTTGCGGTTGCCGCCATCCTTCTGCTGCTGCGCGTTGCCGTTGCCACCGTTGCCACGGTTTTCGTCGCGACGGTCCTTGCGATCCTTGTTGCGATCCTTGTTGCGGTCCTTGCGACCACCGTCCTGCTGCTGGCGCGGAGCCGGGGCGGCCGGAGCCGGCGCCGGCGCCGGCTCGCCACCGAACACGCGCTTGAGCCAACCGATCACGCCGCCGCTCGAAGCCGGCGCCACGGGCGCTGCCACGACCGGAGCCGGAGCGGCTGCAGCCGGAGCCGCTTCCTCGCGCACCGGGGCGGGAGAGGTGTGCTTGACCTGGGTTACCGCCGGCGGCGGGATGTTCAGCTGGCCCTTGGTCAGGGCGTGCACCGGCAGCTTGCGCGGGGTGCCGCGCTGGTAGCTGGGCTTGCTGCTCTCTTCACCGAGCTCGTTCTCACGCAGGCGGGTGACCGCATAGTGCGGGGTGTGCAGCTGCTCGTCGGCGACGATCACGATCGGCGCTTCGTGGCGCTGCTCGATCTCGCGCAGGGCGCTGCGCTTCTCGTTCAACAGGTAGTTGGCGATCTCCACCGGCGCCTGGACCAGCACCTGCCCGGTGTTCTCCTTCATCGCGTGCTCTTCGGCGACGCGGATGATCGACAGCGACAGCGACTCGACGCTGCGCATGCGGCCGTGGCCGTCGCAACGCGGGCAGACGATCTGGCTGGATTCGCCCAGGCTCGGGCGCAGGCGCTGGCGGCTCATTTCCAGCAGGCCGAAGCGCGAGATGCGGCCGACCTGCACGCGGGCACGGTCGTACTTCAGCGCGTTGGCCAGGCGGTTCTCGACCTCGCGCTGGTGCTTGTTGGAGGCCATGTCGATGAAGTCGATCACCACCAGGCCGCCCAGGTCGCGCAGGCGCAGTTGGCGAGCCACTTCCTCGGCCGCTTCCAGGTTGGTCTGGAACGCGGTGTCCTCGATGTCGCTGCCCTTGGTGGCGCGCGAGGAGTTCACGTCGACTGCGGTCAGTGCTTCGGTCTGGTCGACCACGATCGAGCCACCCGACGGCAGGCGCACGTTGCGCTCGTAGGCACCTTCGATCTGCGACTCGATCTGGAAGCGGTTGAACAGCGGGATGTCGTCCTTGTAGTGCTTGAGCTTGCGCAGGGTCTGCGGCATCACCTGCTGCATGAACTCGCGGGCGTGCTCGTACATCTCCTCGGTGTCCACCAGGATCTCGCCGATGTCGGCGCGCAGGTAGTCACGCAGGGCGCGCACGATCAGGCGCGATTCCTGGTAGATCAGGAACGGGGCCGGCTTGCTCAGTGCGGCTTCGGCGATGGCGCGCCAGACGTTGAGCAGGTAGTCCAGGTCCCACTGCAGCTCTTCCGCATCGCGACCGACGCCGGCGGTGCGGATGATCACCCCCATGTCGTCGGGAATGTTCAGCTTGTCCAGGGCCTCCTTCAGCGCGGCACGGTCTTCGCCCTCGATGCGGCGGGACACACCGCCGGCGCTGGGCGAGTTCGGCATCAGCACCATGTAGCGGCCGGCCAGCGAGATGAACGTGGTCAGGGCGGCGCCCTTGTTGCCACGCTCTTCCTTGTCGACCTGGACAACGATCTCCTGGCCTTCCTTCAGCAGCTCGCGGATACCGGCCTTGTTGTGGTCGACACCGGCCTGGAAGTAGTCGCGGGAAATCTCCTTCAGCGGCAGGAAGCCATGGCGGCCACCGCCATACTCGACGAAGGCGGCTTCCAGCGAGGGCTCGATGCGGAAGATCCGGCCCTTGTAGATGTTGGACTTCTTCTGTTCCTTCGACGGCTGTTCGATGTCGATGTCATACAACGACTGGCCATCCACGATGGCAACACGCAGCTCTTCAGCCTGCGTGGCGTTGATCAGCATTCGCTTCATTGTTGCGTTCCTCGCAAGCGGCTACCGCGCGGAACGCCATGGGGTTTCGCCTCTGGACACGGCTCGCCGCCCATTCGCGCAAGCGCGGGGAGGGCGGCTTGGGTTTCCAGCGCTACGACACCACGGCAGGCCGCGGGAGCGCTTCACTCTTATGGGTTTTTGGGTGTTGCAGGGCCGCAGGCAGCTGTCAGCCAGGCTGGAGCGCCACGCGGGACATGTTCAGCACGGTTGCGTGTCAGGCATCCGGCGATGGCCGGGAAGGCCGGTGAGCCGCTAACATGGCCGCCCCGCGGGCGGTGGTCGCGCACTGTGCCGGATTCGTCGGAAGCTGGGCTTCTGGCCCTGAGTAACTTCCAACGAAATCAATCCCTTATCTCGCCCCCCGAGTGTAACAGAATAAACAGCCTGATGACCGCCCAAGACCCGACCAAACCCGCTGGCGACAAGCCTTCCGTGCGCATGATCACCGTTCCCGCCGACCGCGCCGGCCAGCGCCTGGACAACTTCCTGCTCGGCCAGCTGAAGGGAGCCCCGCGCAGCCTGGTGTACAAGCTGGTGCGCAGTGGGCAGGTCCGGGTGAACGGCGGCCGCGCCAAGGCCGAGCGCAAGCTGGAGGCGGGCGATGAGGTGCGTGTGCCGCCGGTCCGTCTCAGCGAGGAAGGAGACAAGGCCGGTCCGCCGGAGGCGTTCATGCGCCGCCTGGAGCAGGCCATCGTCTTCGAGGACGCCCGGCTGCTGGCCCTGAACAAGCCCTCCGGCGTGGCCAGCCACGGCGGCAGCGGCATCAGCTTCGGCGCCATCGAGACCCTGCGCGCCTTGCGCCCGGGACAGACGCTGGAGTTGGTCCATCGGCTGGATCGCGACACCTCGGGCCTGCTGATCGTGGCCAAGAAGCGTTCGGCGCTGAGCGAACTGCAGGCGCTGTTGCGTGAAGACCACGGCGCCGGCATCCGCAAGCGCTACCTGACCCTGCTGGCCGGCCGCATGCCGGACGGCGTGATGACCGTCGACGCGCCGCTGCACGTGGGCCTGCGCCAGGGCGGCGAGCGCCATGTACAGGTCAACGCGATCGGCAAGGAATCGATCAGTCACTTCCGGGTGCTGGAGCGCCGCGGCGGCCATTCGTACTGCGAGGTGCGCATCGAAACCGGCCGCACCCATCAGATCCGCGTGCATGCCCAGCATCTGGGCCATCCGGTGGCCGGTGACGACAAATACGGCGATCCTGCGGTCAACAAGCGGCTTCGTGAGCAGATCGGGCTGAAGCGACTGTTTCTGCACGCGGCCTCGCTGGAGTTTGCACTGGATGACGGCAAGAGTCCGTATGTGCTGAACGCGCCGCTGGCCGATGAGCTGGTCGAGGCGCTGGACCGGCTGCGCTGACGGCGGTTCGGCGGCGCCGGGTGCTTGGTCGGCGCCGTCGCTTCCCTGCGATGAGTGGGCTTGTCACTTTCTTTGCTCGTGCAAAGAAAGTAACCAAAGAAACACGCCGCCATCCGCGAGCCGGCGCTGCGCGCCGGAGCCCTGCGCTCCTCGGTCCGCCGAGGGCCGGCGCGGAACTCGCTGCGCTCAGACACCCGCGCCTCTTCGCCCTCGCCGGACCTGCGGTGCTCGGCTCGCTACAAGGCGGACCTGCCAGCTGCAGCGTAGGCCCATACCCGCCCGTGACCTCTCGATACTGTGGGACGTACCAGCCGCGAGGGGGCTTAGCCCGTCGGCCGCAACCCCCTCACCATTTGAACAGCACCAGGCTGATCGCCAGCGTGCCCATGCCCGCCACCAGCCCATAAACGGTCTCGTGGCCCTTCGCATAGCGCTTGGCGGCCGGCAGCAGTTCATCCAGTGCCAGGAACACCATCACGCCGGCAATCAGCCCGAACACCCAGCCGAAGGTGGCGTGCGAAAGCGACCCGGACAGCAACCAGTAGCCGAGCGCCGCGCCCACCGGCTCGGCCAGACCCGACAGCAGGCTGGCGCTGAATGCATAGGCCTTGTTCTGGGTGGCGAAGTACACCGGCACCGCGATCGCGATGCCCTCGGGGATGTTGTGGATGGCAATCGCAAAGGCCAGTGGCATGCCCACCGACGGGCTTTCCAGCGTGGCGAAGAAGGTCGCCAGCCCTTCCGGGAAATTGTGCGCGGTGATCGCGACGGAAGTCAGCAGCGCGACCCGCTTCAGGTACTCGCGGCTGTTCTCGCGGAACGCGGGATCCTGCTTGTCCAGGCTGTCATGCGGGTTGGGAATGAAGTGGTCGATCAGCACGATCGCGATCACGCCCAGCAGGAACGCGAGGGTGCCGTAGGTGAAACCGGTGCGCTCGCCATGGGCCAGTGCGAACGAAGCAATGGACTTGTTGAGGATTTCCGACAGCGACACATAGACCATCGCGCCGCCGGCGAAGGCCAGGCCAAAGGCCAGCAGGCGCGGGTTGGGGCGGCGCGAGAACAGCACCAGCAGGCTGCCGATCGCAGTGGCGAGGCCGGCCGCGAGGGTGACCGTCAGCGCAATCCAGATGTTTTCGGGGGGAATCTGCAGCATCTACCGACGCAGTCCTGGTCAACAGACAGCCGCCCCGGACAGGGCCGGGGCGGCGAGGGCGAGGCGGGCGCCGGCTGGCCTCGTCGGGTGCGTGCGATCAGCCGCCGCGGCGCAGGCGCTCTTCAATGGCGAAGCACTGGTCCGGCTTCGGCTGCGGCGGGTTGAAGCTGACCGGCACCTGGATGGTGGCCGGCACCGGCTGGCCGTTGCGGGTGGCGGCATTGAACTGCCAGCCCTGCACGGCAGTCTTGGCCAGCTCGTCCAGCTGCGGGTTGCCGGCGCCAGTCAGCAGGGCCACTTCGCTCGGCTTGCCGTCGGTGCCGATGGTCACCTTGAACGTACTGGTGCCGCCCACGCCCATGCAGGCCAGTTCAAGCGGGTACTGCGGCGGCGGCGTCTTCACCGCTGCGACTTCGGTCGGCGGAGGCGGTGGCGGTGCCGGCGGTTCGGATGAACCACAGCCGGCCAGGCCGGTCGCAGCGATCAGGGACAGGCTCAGCAAGCGTACGTTCATGGCAGTTGCTCCGTCAGGGCCGAAGTCTTTGCCGCGCAGATGAAGTCGTTCTCGCTCAGGCCACCCACGTCGTGGGTGGAAAAGCGCACGACCGCGCGGTCGTAGTGCACGCCCAGGTCCGGATGGTGGTCCTCGCGATGGGCAATCCAGGCCAGCGCGTTCACGAAGGCCATGGTGGCGTAGTAATCCTTGAAGCGGAAGGTGCGCGTCAGGGCCTGCCCGCCCTCGCTCAGCTCCCAGCCGGGAACCTGCGGCAGCAGTTCGGCCAGGCGGGCTTCGCCGAGCTTGTGGTCGCTGCCTTTGCGTGGCACGCAACGGGCCTGGGCCAGTGGAATCAGGTCGGCCATGGGAATCTCCACCTCGTGTTGACTGAACAATGCGCCGGACGGTGTATAAACCGAATGAGCGGCTGACGCTTACTTGGCTAGAATAGCCTGATGATCCAGATCTCCGACACTGCCCAGACCCATTTCCGCAAGCTGATCGAACGCGAGGGCGTGCCTGGCATGGGCGTGCGCCTGAGCGCGGTCGACCCCGGTACCCCGCGCGCCGACGCCCGGCTGGAGTTCGCCGAACCCACCGACCTGCTGGGCGACGAGTGGGCGGTGGACTGCGATGGCTTCACCCTCTATGTCGATGCCGGCAGCGTTGGCTGGCTCGACGGTGCCGAGATCGACATCGTCGCCGGCACCGCCGGTGCCCAGCAGTTGACCATCAAGGCGCCGCGCATCAAGGGTGAAGCGCCCGGTGATGCGGCCTCGCTGGTGGAGCGCGTGCACTGGGTGGTGGAGAACGAAGTCAATCCGCAGCTGGCCTCGCATGGCGGCAAGGTGGCCGTGCAGGAAGTCTCGGCCGACGGCGTGGTGCTGCTGCGCTTCGGTGGTGGCTGCCAGGGCTGCGGCATGGCCGACGTGACGCTCAAGCAGGGCATCGAAAAGACCCTGATGGGCCGCGTGCCGGGCGTGACCGCCGTGCGCGACGCGACCGACCACGACAGCGGCCACGCGCCGTACATCCCGCGCGACAACGTCGCCTGATCGCTGACGCGTGCCTCTGACCCGGGCCGAGCAACTCATCGATCTGCTGCTGGCCCGCCAGCAGCCCCGCGCCGTCCTTGAGAAGACCACGCGCCTGCCTTATGGCTGGGCGTTGTGGCTGCGCTCGCTGGGGCCGCTGCCGCGGCCGTTGCATGCCGGCGAAGTAATTGCGGTGTTGCTGCCGCGTCCGCTGCCCGGCCGGCCAGGCCAATCGCCGCAGCTGTCGCTGTGGCAAGCGTTGCGCCGTCTGTTCTGGCAGGACTGGGACGCTGCGCCGCGCGACCAGCGCTGGATGCGCTGGACCTCGGCACTGATCAGCGCGTTGCTGCACCTGCTGTTCTTCATGCTGCTGCTGTGGGTGGCGGTGATCCGCACCACTGCGCCAGACGAAGAGGGCTCCGAGGGCGAGCGCGTGCAGGTGGAGTTCGTCGGCCGCGCGACCCAGGAAGGCGGGGGCGATCAGCCAGGCGCCGAAGTCGCTGCGGCCGCTGCGGCAGGTCGGGTTGCGACGGGGCAGCAGGCGGGTGCCGCCACAACTCCTGCCCCGCGCCCGGCGACTGTCGAAGCCGCCGCATCTTCCCCTGCATCCGCGCCGACCGCCAGTGTTCCTCCGCCGCCAGCCGAAGCTGAGCCGGCGCCGGTTGCCGCGCCGCCGCCTTCGCCGGTCCAGGCCACCGAGGTGGCGCAGGCCAGCACGGATTTCGTGGTGCCGCCGGTCAGCGTGCCGCGAACCGAAGTCAGCGTCGTGCCGCGGGACAGCACGCCCAGCGTACGCGAGCGCAGCGTGCAGCCGGTGCACGCGCCGCCGGCGCCTGCCCAGGTGCGCACCCCAGAGCTGGCCGTGCGCACACCTCAGGTGCGTGACATCCAGGTGCGCGAACGCGAAGTCAGCATCGTCGAAGCGCCCGTCGCGCCCAAACCGCTGCGCAGCCCTGAAATGCAGGTGCGCGTGCCACAGCAGGACGTGCAGGTGCTTGAACGTGAAGTGCAGGCCGTGGCCGATCCGCAGGTGCGGATGGCGGCGGTGGCCGGGCGTGAGCCCGCCGTACGCGCGCCCACCGGCCGTGATGTACAGGTGCGGGAGCGTGAAATGGCCCCGGCACCGGCGGTGGCACCGGCATCCTCCAGTGGCAGTGCCACCGTGACGCCTGCGGCTGCGGCCCAAGGCCGCGCGGCGCAGACGAGCAGCAGCACGCGTCCGTCAGCCTCCAGCAGCACACCGGCAAACGCAGGAGCGCGCCCGGCCCCCGATCCCGGCAACTGGGCGACACCGGCCAAGGGCGATGACTGGGGATCTTCCAGCCGCAGCCGCGACGGCAGCAATGGCGGTGCCCGCCAGGCCAGTGCCGCCGGCAGGGGCAATGGCCTTTTCAATGCCGATGGCAGCGTACGCGTGCCGGGCCAGGACGGCGACGGCCACGCCGAGCGAGGTGCGCCCGGTGGCGCCAACGACGGCTGGAGCAAGGAGCGCATCGCGCAATCGGGCACATGGCTGAAACGTCCGCCGTACGACTACACGCCGACGTCGTTCGACAAGTACTGGGTGCCACAGGAATCGCTGCTGGCCGAATGGGTGCGCAAGGGCGTCAAGGCGATGGAGATTCCACTGCCGGGCACCAACACGAGGATTTCCTGCGTCATTTCGATCCTGCAGGCCGGCGGTGGCTGTGGCCTGACCAACCCCAACATGCAGGACCAGCCGGCCGTGGCACGGCCGCCGCCGGACATCCCGTTCAAGAAGGAACTGCAGGAAGATAACGGGAGCCGCTAGGACGGCGCATCCACGCATGGCGTGGATCTACTGTGCATCCAGCTGGGCCGGGTAGATCCACGCCATGCGTGGATGATCCATGGGGGGGCACGCCCATGCCGACCAAGGTCAGCCTCTATCAGGGCGTTGCCCTTACGCGCTCTGCGACAGGAACACCCAGAACGGCACATCGCGACCGACCCAATCGCGGCTGGCTTCATCCATCACGTCCAGCAGGGTGTCGAAGTCCCTCTGTGCGTTGGCACGCAGTGCATCCACGTCGGCCAGGAACAGCGCGTAGCCGTTGGCCGGCAGCCATTGCAGATCACGCAGATTGTCTGACAGTGCATCCCAGTTGCCGCCGAAACCGGCCGGGAAATCCAGTTGCGCGGCGAGCCGGGCGAGCAGGGTGCGCTTGTCCGTCACGCCTTCCAGATCAATGCGGATCACCTTGAGGCTGGCATCGCGCATTGCTGCGGCCAGTGCGCCGATGTCATCGCTGTCGATGGCATAGACGCCGGCATTGTTGATGTCATGCAGGCCGAGGCCGAAATCATCGTGGCTCATCACTGCGCTCCCTGGGCCGGTACGGTGAAGCTGCGGAACGATTCGTAGTGGTCGTCGGTGTAGTACCACGCCTCCGGCGGATCGCCGCCGGTGACGATGCGGCGCGTGCCACGCGTGCGTGCACCGGGGGTGTTGACGGTGTACTCGCGGTAGTAGCCACGCGGACGTTGCGGCAGCTGCTGCTCGCGGTTGCCGAAGGTGGTGCCGTCCTGGCGGTGCGGGAATGGACCGCCTCGCTGGATCAGGGCAATGGTCTGGCGTGCTTCGGTGGGCAGGAACGCGGGCAGGCCGTTGTCCCGTCCGGGCGTGGCCGTGGCAGGCGCCCGTGCGGTCGGTGTTCCCTGCAGGTCCGGTGCGAACTGTGGCGCCGGCGGCCGTTGCAGGAAATGGTTGGCGACCAGGCCGAGCAGCAGCAGGGCGATGGCGGTGATCAGCAGCCGGGGGTTGCGCATGGGCAGGGGCGGGCGAGGGTGGTGCACGCACTGTAGCGCCTGCGCGCTGCATGGCGCATGAGGGGGGCGCCGCGTCACTGCTGCGTAACAATTGCCGTCGTGCTCACTGGCAGGACGCAATTTCCTTTACATCCCCCTTGGTAATCTGCGGGTCTGTCCCCATCATTCACCGCGCACCGCCCGACATCGTCGGGTGCCCTCGCAATCAGGAGATGCATCATGGCCTACACCCTGCCCAAGCTGTCCTACGCCTACGACGCGCTGGAGCCGCATATCGATGCGGCGACGATGGAAATCCATCACACCAAGCATCACCAGACCTACATCAACAACGTCAACGCGGCGCTGGAAGGCACCGAATACGCTGACCTGCCGGTCGAAGAGCTGGTGAAGAAGCTCAAGTCGCTGCCGGAGAACCTGCAGGGTCCGGTGCGCAATAACGGTGGTGGCCATGCCAACCACTCGCTGTTCTGGACCGTGATGGCCCCGAACGCGGGCGGCAACCCGGTGGGTGACGTGGCCAAGGCCATCGACAAGGACCTGGGCGGTTTCGACAAGTTCAAGGATGCCTTCACCAAGGCGGCGCTGACCCGTTTCGGCAGTGGCTGGGCATGGCTGAGCGTGACCCCGGACAAGAAGGTCGTGGTCGAGAGCACCGGCAACCAGGACAGCCCGCTGATGGAAGGCAACACGCCGATCCTCGGCCTGGACGTTTGGGAGCACGCGTACTACCTGAAGTACCAGAACCGCCGCCCGGAATACATCGGCGCGTTCTTCAACGTCATCGACTGGAATGAAGTCGAGCGCCGTTACCAGGAAGCGATCGCCTGATTGCGGTGATGGGATGAGTGGAAAGGCCGGGGGAGACCCCGGCCTTTCCTGTTGCAGGATTCATTCGGTAGCGCCGGCCGCTGGCCCGCAATCGTGTGGTCCCCGGGGAGCCGGCCTGCGGCCGGCACGACCTATTCGGCAGTGGCCGTATCGTCCTGCAGGCGCAGGGTTGCCAACACGCCCAGGCGCAGTCCGGGCAGGTCGCCGTCGGCGGGCAGCAGGATCGGCTGCTGGCGGATGCCGCCGAAGTGCTTGACCTGGAACAGCACGTCCAAGCCGTGGCCACTGGCGCCGCCACCACTGGCTGCAGGCGGCTCGGCGCGACCGCCGGGATTGCGCCGTGCCGGCTGGAAGCCGGGCGTGCTCCGCACCAGCTCAACCGTGCTGGCCGAAAAGTCGCCCGCGATCAGGCTGGGCATGCCTTCGGCGGTGGCGCCGATCCAGGTCATCAGGTCGCTGGTCTGGTGTTGGCGGGCGGTGGCCTCGTCCGGGTCCGGGCGCAGCCGCGCCACGTAGATGTTGACCAGCGCCTCGCCCAGCTTCAGCCGCATCATGCCGGCCGCACTGAAGGTGCCGGGAGGATGCAGCAGGGTCACGCCGTCCTCGCTCACCGGCAGCCGGGTCAGCATGGCGTTGCCATGCCGCAGTGGCTGGCTGGGTGGGTCGGCGGTGACGAAGTCGCAACTGTAGCGCAGCCGGCTGGCCAGCCAGCAGGCCGGGTTGCGGCCTTGCTGCTGCAGCACCTGCTGCACCGAGATCACGTCCGGCTGCAGGTCGGTCAGCAGTTGTGCGACCTGCTCGCGGCGTTGCTTCCATTGCGCGTCATCGCGGCTGGGCAACTCCAGCGCGGCCACGGTCAGCTGACGGGGCGCGCTCTCACTGGCGGCGGCCGGCGCCTGCGGCCGCGCCTGTACCTGCAACGCCGGCAGCAGCACGAGACAGCTGAGCAGGAGGCGGGCGGGGGCGAGGGGGCGCATAACGATAAGTTTACGCTTTTGTCGTGCAGGTGCCGTGACTTCCGGCAGGGCCTGCACTGCCTGCCATGGATTGGCACCGTTGTCATGCAGCCCTGCAGCGTGCTTCGCAAGCCCCGGTTCCGGTAACCTTGCGCCTTTCGCTTTGCAGGAATGCCTTACAGGATGAGCCACGACGCAGTCGCCCCCATCGCCGGCCAAGGAAAGATGCCGCGCCAGATTCCGTACATCATCGGCAATGAGGCCTGCGAACGGTTCAGTTTCTACGGGATGCGCAACATCCTGGTGCAGTTCCTGATCACCTCGCTGCTGCTGCAGGAAATCACTGCGGAAGGCCGTGCCGGTGAAGCCAAGGACATCATGCACAGCTTCATGATCGGCGTGTATTTCTTCCCGCTGCTCGGTGGCTGGCTGGCCGACAGGTTCTTCGGCAAGTACCACACGATCCTCTGGTTCAGCCTGGTCTACTGCGCCGGCCACCTGTGCCTGGCGCTGTTCGAGAACAGCCGCGAGGGCTTCTTCCTCGGCCTGGGCCTGATCGCGCTGGGTGCCGGTGGCATCAAGCCGCTGGTGGCCTCGTTCATGGGCGACCAGTTCGACCAGAGCAACAAGCACCTGGCCAAGATCGTCTTCGACGCCTTCTACTGGATCATCAACTTCGGCTCGCTGTTCGCCTCGCTGCTGATCCCGCTGGCACTGAAGAACTGGGGGCCGCAGTGGGCGTTCGGTATCCCGGGCATCCTGATGTTCATTGCTACCTTCGTGTTCTGGCTGGGCCGCAAGCGCTACGTGCTGGTGCCGCTGCCGCCGAAGGATCCGCATTCGTTCGCCAACGTGGTGCGTACCGCGCTGACCACGCGCGTGGCCGGCCAGGGCCGTCCGGGTCTGGTGATCGCCGTGCTCGGCCTGGCGCTGGCTGCAGCCTCGTTCGGCCTGGTCGGCTCGCTGGGCATCGTGATCTGCCTGTGCCTGGCGCTGGTGTCGATCCTCGCCGGCATCGGTGGCGGTACCTGGTTGCAGCTGGACCGCGCCCGCGGCCAGCATCCGGCCGAAGCCGTGGAAGGCGTGCGCTCGGTGCTGCGCGTGCTGGTGATCTTCGCGCTGACCACGCCGTTCTTCTCGCTGTTCGACCAGAAGGCCTCGACCTGGGTCCTGCAGGGCCAGCAGATGCAGATGCCGAGCTGGTTCACCGCCTCGCAGATGCAGGCGCTGAACCCGCTGCTGGTGATGATCCTGATTCCGTTCAACAACCTGGTGCTGTACCCGGCCCTGCGCCGCTTCGGCTTCGAGCCGACCGCGCTGCGCCGCATGACCGCCGGCATCGCCTTCAGCGGCCTGGCCTGGATCGTGGTCGGCGGCATCCAGGTGGTGATGGACGGCGGCAACGCCATGTCGATCTTCTGGCAGATGCTGCCGTATGCGCTGCTGACCTTCGGTGAGGTGCTGGTCTCGGCCACCGGCCTGGAGTTCGCCTACAGCCAGGCGCCGCAGGCGATGAAGGGCGTGGTGATGAGCTTCTGGAACCTGACCACCACCATCGGCAACCTGTGGGTGCTGCTGTCGAACGCTGCCGTGCGCAACGATGCCGTGACCCACAGGATCGCCAGTACGGGCCTGAGCGAAGCGGCGTTCCTGATGTTCTTCTTCGCCGGTTTCGCCTTCGTCGCGGCGTTGGCCTTCGGTTGGTACGCGAAACGCTATCGTATGGTCGACAACTACCGTAGCGCCTGAGCCTGACATGACCCCCGTCAATCTGCTGTTGATCGCCATCACCGCCATCCTGTCGTGGATGGCGTTCAACAACCGCAAGCTGGCCGATCGCCTGATCCTGTGGCCGCCGGCCGTCGACCGCCATCGCCAGTACGACCGGCTGGTGACCTATGGCTTCATCCACGCCGACTGGTCGCACCTGATCTTCAACATGATCACCCTGTTCTTCTTCGGGGGATTCATCGAGAGCGTGATGGTGCAGCTGACCGGCAGCTACCTGACCTACCCGGCGTTCTACATCGGCGCGCTGCTGGTCTCGATCCTGCCCAGCTACCTGAAGAACCAGAAGAATCCGAACTACCTCAGCCTCGGGGCATCCGGTGCGGTGTCGGCGGTGCTGTTCGCCTTCATCCTGATCAAGCCGTGGTCGATCATCCTGGTGTTCTTCATCCCGGCACCGGCGATCATCTATGCCGCGTTCTACGTCGGCTACAGCATCTGGATGGACAAGCGCGGCGGCGATCGCATCAACCACAGCGCGCACCTGGCAGGTGCGGCGTTCGGCGTGATCTTCATGCTGGCCATGCAGCCGAGCATCTTCAACCACTTCCTGCGCGAACTCTCCAACCCGACCTTCCGCCTGGGCGGCTGAAGCGTGCCGGGGTCGGATCCTGCGGATCCGACCCCCGGCGTATCCGGTTTCAGGCCTGGGTCGTGTGGCCGTAGGTATCCAGCAGGCGGGCGAATACTTCCTCGCCGATGCGCTGGAAATCCTGATCCTCGGTCTGCCCTTCCACCGCCAGTTGCAGCAGGCCCTCCAGCAGGGCGCGGTCGGTATCGGAATGGGAATCGCTGGCGTGCATGGGAGCCTCCACGGTGGTGCGCATGATCAACAGTCGCAAGGGTCGTGCCAGCCTGGCCGTACCCCGCCATAGGCGATAGCGGCCGGCGCCCCTCCAGCTTGAGGGCGAAAACTGACGTGAATGGACTGGACTTGCCCCTGTTCAGGCTTCACGCGATCATGGCGCCCGGCTGCGCACCATCCACGCAGTCGCCGCAGGAGACAGTTCCATGGCTTCGGTCACGCCCCCCGGTCTGGCCTACGAGGTCGAACACGATCTGGCCAACCACCGCTTCACCGCCCGTGTGCGAGGACAGCTGGCGGTGCTGGACTACCAGATCAAGCGCAAGCGCATGGTCATCACCCACACCGAGGTGCCTGAGCCGATCGCCGGCCGTGGCATCGCCGGTGAACTCACCCGCGTGGCACTGCGTTTCGCCCGCGAGCAGAAGTACAAGGTGGTGCCGGCATGTTCCTACGCCGAGGCCTTCCTGCAGCGGCACGAGGAGTACCACGACCTGCTCGTTGGCTGAATGCCAGCGGGCCACGCTTCAGCCATGGCAGGCGATGATGTACAAACATGAACAGGGGATCCCGATGAAGATTGGAAACAACCGGCCACTGCACGGCAGCGTGCTGGCCGGCGTGGTGGGCGTGCTGTTGCTGGCCGGTTGCCAGCGTGAAAGCGAGCCGGCGCCGGTAACCGACGCGGCGCCCGCCGCCGAAGCCACCGCCGCCGGCGAGACGCCGGCCACGGAAGCGCCGCTGGACCTGCGCGACGTGATCGAAAACAACGAGCGCGAAGTGGTGGGCATCAGCTACCCGGCCGGTATCGACCGCTACCCCGGCCTGGCGCGCGCGCTGCAGAGTTATGCGACGAGTGCACGCAGTGACCTGCAGCAGGCGCTGGACGGGCTGGGCAATGACAAGCCGACCATGCCCTACGAGCTGTCGCTGAGCTTCGAGAAGCTGCTGGAAACCCCGCAGCTGGTGGTGGTCAGTGCCGATGGCAGCCGCTACACCGGTGGCGCCCATGGCGAACCGCTGGTGGCGCGCTTCGTATGGCTGCCGCAGCAGCAGCAGATGCTCAGTGCCGACAAGCTGGTGACCGATGCCAAGGGCTGGAAGGCAATCAGCGATTTCGTCTCCGACCAGCTGCGCGAACGTGTGGCCACGCGGCTCAGCGGCGAGGACATGGACCCGGCCCAGCTGCAGGAATCGCTGCGCAACGCATCGCGCATGATCGCCGACGGTACCGGCCCGCAGGCCGACAATTTCAGCCAGTTCCAGCCACTGACCGACGACAAGGGGCAGATCACCTCGCTGCGCTTTGTTTTCCCTCCGTACCAGGTGGGTCCATACTCGGACGGCACCCAGACCGCCGATGTACCGGCGGCGGTGCTGTTGCCGCACGTGGCCAAGGACTACGTGGAGCTGTTCGCACGCGGTTGACCGCATTCGAGGAGGTGGCGTGGATACAGGGTTGCAGGAGCGGGTCGCCGGCCTGCTCCACGAAGCCGGGGTCCGCATCGGCGGTACCCAGCCACAGGACATCCAGGTGCATGACCCGCGCTTTTTCGCGCGGGTCATGGGCCACGGCTCGCTCGGCCTGGGCGAGAGCTACATGGAAGGGTGGTGGGATGCGAACGTCCTGGATGAATTCCTCGTCCACCTGATGCAGGCGCACCTGGATGAACGGGTGCACGGCTGGCGCGAAGTGGCCGATGCGCTGAAGGCGCGCCTGTTCAACCTGCAGGCGGGGCAGGGCAGCTACGAGGTCGGGCGCCGTCATTACGACCTGGGCAACGATCTCTACCAGGCCATGCTCGGTCAGCGCCTGGTCTACAGCTGTGGCTATTGGCGCAACGCCGATGATCTCGACGCCGCACAGGAAGCCAAGCTCGACCTGGTCTGCCGCAAGCTGGGCCTGCGCCCGGGCCAGCGCGTGCTGGACATCGGCTGCGGTTGGGGCGAAGCGCTGAAGTTCGCCGCTGAGCGCTACGGTGTCAGCGGCGTCGGCGTGACGATTTCGCAGGAGCAGGCCGAGTTCGCGCGGAACCTGTGCGCGGGCCTGCCGATCGAGATCCGACTGCAGGACTACCGCGAGCTGGACGAACCGTTCGATGCGATTTTCTCGATCGGCATGTTCGAGCACGTCGGTGACAAGAACTACGCGGGCTTCTTCGAGGTGGCCAAGCGCTGCCTGTCGCCGCGCGGCCTGCTGCTGTTGCACAGCATCGGCACCAACATCTCCCGGCATCGCACCGATCCGTGGATCGCGCGCTACATCTTCCCCAACTCGATGCTGCCGTCGGCGGTGCAGATCACCCGGGCGTTCGAAGGCCGTTTCGTACTGGAGGACTGGCACAACTTCGGCACCGACTACGACCTGACCCTGCAGGCCTGGCGGCGCAACGTAGAGGCGGCGTGGCCACGGCTGGATGCGCGCTACGACGAGCACTTCCGCCGCATGTGGCGCTTCTACCTGGCCGGGTCGATGGCCACCTTCCGCTGCCGGCACGCGCAGCTGTGGCAGCTGGTGCTGTCGCCGGAAGGCGTGCCGGGCGGGTACGTGGCGCCACGGTGAAGCCACGCCTGAGGTCAAGATGGCGTTGTCACTTGAAGATTGAAGGCCCGACGTATTTCCGATGATGAGCGGGAAGTCGCAGTTCTCGATTGCCGAAGCGCCTTAATCTGAAGACGGAGTCAGCTCAGCGTTAAATTGGCTGAGGCTGACAGCTACCCTACAGTCCGCAAGGAGAGAAGGATGGATGGGAGGAGGATCTTGCTTGCCGTTGTTCTTGGCCTGATCGCAGGTAATACGGCACAAGCGGGTACTGTGACGAAGTATCAGGGTGAGCATATTCGTGACACGGGCTACAACTGGGGCTGGGGCAAGGTGAGATCTCCCCTGTTTGACACGTTCGACGAGGCGCTTGACTGGACGCATGCCCAGGCAGCCATCAAGCATAATGGGGAGAACTATCTCTCGAAGTACGAGGACTTTCGGTTCTATTTCAGCCGGCTTGAGAACGGCCGACTGGCGAGCTATTACGGCGACAAAGTCTGGTTCACCCAAGATCTGGACCCGTCAGAAGACGAGCCTAGGTACTGTTACGACTGGTCCACGGGGATGACGGGGACTACTATCAACGGGAACGGTCACTTTATCTTCGCGAGTTCTGCTGACCTTTTGGAGTTGGCTGCGAGCGGCAGGTGGCTGGCATGGCTCAATAATTGCCCTGCAAATGTTGGTTTCGCAATCGTCTCGCTCCCCCTTGTGGCGGTTCGCGAAGTCGATGTCGACACGGCCGACTGAACTGTAGCAGGTGACCTCAGGGATCCCCCTGCATGGTCTTTGGCATGAATGGCTCAACAAAAAAAACCGCCCGGTCTCCCGGGCGGTTTTCGTTTCACGCTAGCGCGCAGGCGATCAGTTGCTGGCGCCGGTCAGGCCACGCTTTTCCAGCAGCGGTTCGATCTGCGGCTCGTGGCCGGCGAAATCGCGGAACAGCTGCATCGCGTCGACGCTGCCGCCCTTGGACAGCAGGGTGGCACGGAAGTGGTCGCCGTTCTTGCGGCTCAGGCCGCCATTGTCCTTGAACCACTTCTGGGTGTTGGCATCAAGCACTTCCGACCAGATGTAAGCGTAGTAGCCGGCCGAATAGCCGCCCATGATGTGACTGAAGTACGGGGTCTTGTAACGCGGCGGAACCGGAGCGTAGTAGATGCCGTCCTTCTCCAGTGCGGCGCGCTCGAAGGCCATTACGTCCTTGGCCGCCGGCACCTGGTCCGGGCCGATCTGGTGCCAGCGCTGATCCAGCATGGCCGCACCCAGGTACTCGGTGGTGGCGAAGCCCTGATTGAACTTGGCCGCCGCCAGCACCTTGTCCAGCAGCGCCTGCGGCATCGCCGAACCGTTCTGGTAGTGCTTGGCGTAGTTCTTCAGGATGACCGGGTTGTCAGCCCACATCTCGTTGACCTGCGAGGGGAACTCGACGAAGTCACGCGGCACCGAGGTGCCCGAGAAGTACGGGTACTTCACGTTGGAGAACATGCCGTGCAGGGCGTGGCCGAACTCGTGGAAGGTGGTGTTCACCTCATCCCAGGTCAGCAGGGTCGGCTGGCCGGCCGGCGGCTTCGGAATGTTCAGGTGGTTGGCGACCACCGGCTTGAAGCCGGTCAGCTTGGACTGCGAGACGTAGGAGTTCATCCACGCACCGCCGCGCTTGGAGGCGCGTGCATACGGGTCGAAGATGAAGATCGCCAGCTGGCTGCCGTCGGCGTCGAACACGTCGTAGACGGTGACGTCATCGTGGTAGACCGGCAGGTCGGTGCGCTGCTTGAAGGTCAGGCCGAATTCCAGGTTGGCGGCATGGAACACGCCGTTCTCCAGCACGTTCTTCATTTCGAAGTACGGCTTCAGCTGCGACTCGTCGAAGTTGTACTTGGCCTGGCGCACCTTCTCGCTGTAGAAGGCCCAGTCCCACGGTTCCAGCTTGAACGTCGGCTTGCCGGCGGCCTTCTGTTCCTGGTCGATCATCGCCTGCAGGTCGGCGGCTTCACGCTTGGCGTTGGCCACCGCGGCCGGGGCCAGCTTGCCCAGCATTGCGTTGACCGCTTCGGGGGTCTTGGCGGTCTGGTTGGTCAGGTTGTAGGCGGCGAAGTTCGGGAAGCCCATCAGCTTGGCCTTGTCGGCACGCAGCTGCATGATGCGCGAGACCAGCGCGGTGTTGTCGAACTCACCGCCACGGCTGCCACGGCTGACCGACGCTTCGTAGATCTTCTGGCGCAGGGCGCGGTTGGCCAGGTTGGTCAGCGGCGGCTGGCCGGTGGTGTTGAGCAGGGTGATCACGTACTTGCCGTCCTGGCCGCGGGCCTTGGCGGCTTCGGCGGCGGCGGCGATCTGCTCCTTGGACAGGCCGTCCAGCGCCTTGACGTCGTCGACGGTGATTGCCGAAGCGTTCACTTCCGACTGCACGTTCTGGCTGAACTTGGTGCCGAGGTTGGCCAGCTCGGCGTTCATCTCCTTCAGCTTGGCCTTGTCGGCCTCGGACAGCTTGGCGCCTGCGCGCACGTAGTTGTCGTAGTACTTCTCGACCAGGCGCACGCCTTCGGCGTCCAGGCCCAGCTGGCTGCGGGTGTCATACAGCGCCTGGATGCGGGCGAACAGCTTGCCGTTCAGCGCGATCGCATCGCTGTGCGCGGCGAACTTCGCCGAGTAGTCGGCCTGCAGCTTCTTGCGGGTGTCGTTGGTATCGGCGCCGACCAGGCTGAAGAACACGGTGGTCGCGCGGTCGAGGATGTCACCGCTCTTTTCCAGGGCGATGATGGTGTTGTCGAAGGTCGGCTTGGCCTTGTTGTTGGCGATGGCCTCCACTTCCTTCAGCTGCTGCGCCATGCCGGCGTCGAAGGCCGGGGCGAAGTCGCTGTCCTTGATCCTGTCGAACTGCGGATAATGCAGGGGCAGCGGGCTTTCGGCGAAGAACGGATTGGCCTGCTGGGCATGGGGGCTGGCAGACGGGGTGACGGCGCTGGCCGAGAAGGCGGGCAGGGCAAGGCCGAGGGACATGGCCACGGCAAGGGCAAGGCGGGTGGTCAAGGCAGGGACTCCGGTAAGGCAAACAAGGGCCCGAGGGTAACCCGGCCGGCGGCGCCCGCACTTGTGTCAAAAGGCATGTTGCCGGCTCCGGGCGCGGGTACCATGCATTCACCGCCCACGGCCCGCCCTCATGACCAGCGCCTACGATTTCAGCTTCCGTGACCTCGACGGCCAGCCGCAGGCGCTGGCCCGTTATCAGGGCCACCCGTTGCTGCTGGTGAACGTCGCCAGCCGCTGTGGCTTCACCCCGCAGTACACCGGCCTGGAACAGTTGTGGCAGGACTACCGCGAGCGCGGCCTGGTGGTGATCGGCTTCCCGTGCAACCAGTTCGGTGCGCAGGAGCCGGGGGACGCGGCGCAGATCCGCCAGTTCTGTTCGCTGGACTATCCGGTCAGCTTTCCGCTGTCGGAGAAGATCGAGGTCAACGGCGAGGGCGCTGATCCGTTGTGGGCCTGGATGACGCACGAAAAGCGTGGCCTGCTCGGCAGTGCCCGCATCAAGTGGAATTTCAGCAAGTTCCTGGTCGATCGCCAGGGGCAGGTGGTGTCGCGGCATGCGCCCACCACCCGGCCGGAGCAGTTGCGCAGCGCGATCGAAGCGCTGCTGTAGAGCCGAGCCCACGCTCGGCTGCTTTTCCGGCCGACTCCGAGCGCGGGCTCGGCTCTACAGATGCGATGGGCTATTTCTCGACGAACGCGCGCTCGAACACGTAGTGGCCCGGTTGGCCGATGCGCGGCGAAACCTGGAAACCCCGGGCATCGAGCACGGTGCGAAGGTCGGCCAGCATCTGCGGGCTGCCGCAGATCATCGCGCGGTCGTTTTCCGGGCTCAGTTCCGGCAGGCCGAGGGTGCGCTGCATCTCGCCGCTCTCCATCAGCTGGGTCAGACGGCCCTGGTTGGCGAACGGCTCGCGGGTGACGGCCGGGTAGTACAGCAGCTTGTCGCCGATCATCTCGCCGAGGAACTCGTGCTCACGCAGTTCCCTCTCGAAGTAATCGCGGTAGGCCAGGTCCTTTTCGTAGCGCACGCCGTGGCACAGGATCACCTTCTCGAAGCGCTCGTAGGTTTCCGGGTCCTTGATGACCGACAGCCACGGCGCCAGGCCGGTGCCGGTGCCCAGCAGGTACAGGTTCCTGCCGGGATGCAGGTCGCTGATCAGCAGGGTGCCGGTGGGCTTCTTGCCGACCAGTACCTTGTCGCCCGGCTTGATGTGCTGCAGGCGCGAGGTCAGCGGGCCGTCCTGCACCTTGATGCTGAAGAACTCCAGCTGTTCTTCCCAGTTGGCACTGGCAATGGAATAGGCGCGCAGCAGCGGTCGCGCCTCGGTTTCCAGGCCGATCATCACGAACTGGCCGTTCTCGAAGCGGAAGCCGCTGTCGCGGGTGGTGGTGAAGCTGAAGTAGGCATCGGTCCAGTGACGGACCTCAAGCACCGTTTCGGCGCCGAAAGCGGAGGACATGGGCGTATCTATCGAAAGTCGTCGGGGGTAATTCTATCTCAAATGAGACAAGTTCTCATTGGGCGGAACGAGAGGCGTTCTCAACGGTAACCCGCCGCCTGCAGCTCGAACAGCTCGGCATAGCGGCCGCCCTGCGCCATCAGCTGCGCATGGGTGCCGCTGGCCTCGATCCGGCCATCGGCCAGCACCAGGATGCGGTCGGCCATGCGTACCGAGGAAAAGCGGTGGGAAATCAGTACTGCGGTGCGATTATCCGCCAGTTCCCTGAACCGCTGGAACACCTCGAACTCACTGCGGGCATCCAGCGCTGCCGTTGGCTCATCCAGGATCATCACCTGCGCATTGCGCATCCATGCGCGGGCGATGGCGATCTTCTGCCACTGGCCACCGGACAGGTCCACGCCCTGCTTGAAGCGGCGGCCGATCTGCTGGTCGTAGCCGCCGGGCAGGTCGTCGATGACTTCCTCGGCCATGCCGCGTCGCGCCGCGTCAGCGATGCGTGCCTGGTCGTCCATCGCCTCGACCTGGCCGACGCCGATGTTTTCGCCGGCGCTGAGGTTGTAGCGCACGAAGTCCTGGAAGATCACCCCGAGGTTGGCGCGCAGGTCATCCAGGTCGTAATCGCGCAGGTCGCGGCCGTCGAGCAGGATGCGGCCTTCGTCCGGTTCGTACAGCCGCGCCAGCAGCTTCACCAGGGTGGTCTTGCCGGCGCCGTTCTCGCCGACCAGGGCCAGCACTTCGCCGGCGTGCAGCTGGAAATCCAGATGGCGCACCGCCCACTGTTCGGCATCGGGGTAGCGGAAGCCGACGTTCTCGAATACGAAGCCCTGGCGGATCGGTTGCGGCACGCGCACGGCCCCATCGCGCGAGTGGATTTCCGGCTGGATCTGGAAGAACGAGAACAGGTCATCCAGGTACAGCGCCTGGCTGGCCACCTGCGAGAAGCCGATCAGCAGGCCTTCCAGCAGCTGGCGCAGGCGCAGGAAGCTGCCGGCGAGGAAGGTCAGGTCGCCGATCGAGAAGTCCCCGCGCACCGTGCGCCATGCGATGTAGGCGTAGGCGGTGTAATACCCCAGCGTGCCCAGCGCAGCCAGCAGCGTGCCCCAGAACGCGCGGCGCCGTGCCAGGGCGCGGTTGGCTTGGAACAATGCCACCGACAGGCGCCGGTAGCGCTCCACCAGGAAGCGGTGCAGGTTGTAGATCTTCACTTCCTTGGCCGTTTCCACGCTGGCGCCCAGCTGGCGCAGGTAGTCGAGCTGGCGGCGCTCGGGCGTCCACTGGAAGTTGAGGCTGTAGCCGGCCGCGTTGAAGTGCGATTCGCCGATGAAGGCCGGCACCAGTGCCAGCGCCAGCAGCAGGATCAGCCACGGCGCGTAGACCAGCAGGCCGACGGCGAGGCTGGCCACGGTGATCGCGTCCTGCACCTGGCCGAACAGCTGGCTCATCAGGTTCATCCGGCCCATGGTCTGGCGCCGCGCACGGTCCAGCTTGTCCTGCAGGTCCGGGTCTTCGAAATCCTCCAGGTCCAGCGTCGCGGCGTGTTCCATCAGACGGATGCTGGTGGCGTTGGCGAACAGTTCGGAAAGCAGAACGTCGGCATAGCTGACCAGCCGGCCGAGCAGGTCTGAGGCGATGGCCAGGCCGAATTCCAGTGCCAGCAGGCCCAGCAGTGGATTGAGCAGGCCGCTGGACAGCGCCTCGCCCAGCGGTGGGAAGCCGG
Source organism: Stenotrophomonas maltophilia complex sp. Om-AH-Sm3 (assembly GCF_059337855.1). Lineage (NCBI taxonomy): Bacteria > Pseudomonadati > Pseudomonadota > Gammaproteobacteria > Lysobacterales > Lysobacteraceae > Stenotrophomonas > Stenotrophomonas maltophilia complex sp. Om-AH-Sm3. The sequence continues at coordinate 180,248 of NZ_JBYBLQ010000008.1, forward strand.
CATCGTGCTGGCTCAGGTGCAGGGCGCTGTCGATGATCAGCTTGCCGACGTAGAGCATCGCCACCGGCAGCAGCGCACGGATCAGGCGCAGCCCCAGGCTGGCCAGGGTCAGCGCCGGACTGGTCTTCCAGACCATGCGCAGGAAGGGGGGCAGATTGCGCATCGCCCTGAAGCGCTGGCGCAGGCTGGGTTTCTTCGCGGCGGCAGCGCCAGCGGTGGGGGAAGCAGGCATGCGCGTATTGTGCGCGCCTGCTACGTGCAGATGGGGTCAGTGCAGCCGTGTGGCCGGCACCGGGGTCAGATCCCTTTGCCACGCAAAGGGATCTGACCCTCCCGTATCCATGCACGGCGTGGATCGACCGTGTAGACCACGGTCGACACCTACCAGCAGCTCCAGTGAACTATCGAAGGCGGGGTGGGTCAGGTCGCAGGGGCGTGAGCCGCATGGATGCGGCGACCGAGCTTACATGGACGTACTTGCAGCGTCCCCTGCGACCTGATCCACCCCGCCAACCCACAGTAGCGCCGGCTTTTGATGTTGCTCTGGTTGTTGCCTCTGCGGGTGCCGGGCGGCAGCCCGGCCAGCCCCCCGTTACGGCAGCGGCGGCAGCAGCCCCGCACCCAGCCGGTTCCAGGCATTGATCACCGCAATGCCCATGCTCAGGTCACTGATGCCCTTCGCATCGAAGTGCGGTGCCAGCGCATCGAACGCTGCCTGCGACGGCGCTCCGTCGGTCAAGCGGGTCAGCGCCTCGGCCCAGCCCAGTGCTGCGCGTTCGCGCGCATCGAAGAAGCGGCTTTCGTGCCAGGCGGGCAGGGTGTCCAGCTTGCGCGGCTCGATGCCACCCTTGCGCAGCGCGGTGCCGTGCATGTCCATGCAGTAGCCGCAGCCGTTGAGCTGCGACACGCGCAGGAACACCAGCTCCATCAGGGTCGGGTCGATCGAGCTGTCATGCACCGCCTGGCTGGTGGCCAGCAGGCCCTTGAAGGCCTCGGCGGCCAGGCGGGTGTAGGGGACGCGGGGGAAGGTGTGATCGGACATCGTGGGCTCCACGGCGGCCACGATGGCCGCCTTTCATCACAAGGACGCCGCAGCGTCGCGGTGCGTGACAACCTTCGGCAATTTTTCTGGATTCAGCACGCTGTACACGTTGGCGATACGACCATCGACCACTTCGATGGTGGTGATCGAGTGCAGGCGGTCACCCTGGAAACGCAGGATCGCCGGTTCGCCGTTGACGTAGCCCAGCTGCGCCGGATGCGCCGCGCGGCGGCGGGCGATGGCCCAGAACAGGCGGCCGATGCGTTCGGCGCCCAGCAGGGGCCGTACCGCCGCAGTGACTACGCCACCGCCGTCGGAGACCAGTACCGCATTGGCATGCAGCAGGGCCTGGATCGCTTCGCTGTCGCCGCGCTGCGAGGCATCCATGAAGCGCGTCAGCAACTGCCGGTGCTGGATGGCATCGGCGTTGAAGCGCGGCCGTCCGGCCTGCAGGCGCTGCCGGGCACGGTGCACCAGCTGCCGGCAGTTGGCTTCGCTGTGGCCGATCAGGTCGGCGATCTCACGGTAGTCGTGGTCGAAGGCCTCCTTCAGCAGGAAGGCGGCGCGTTCTTCGGGGCCGAGCTGTTCGAGCAGGGTCAGGAAGGCGACCGAGAGCTCGTCGGCCAGCGCATGCAGCTGGGCCGGGCCGGGCGAGGGGTCAGGCTCCAGGGTGACCGCCAGCGGTTCGGCCAGCCATGGGCCGACATAGTGGACACGCTCGCGCTTGGCCGCTCGCAGGCGGTCCAGGCCGAGCCGGGTGGTGGTGGTGACCAGCCAGGCCTCTGCATCGCGGACGCTGGCGGGATCGGCGCCGGACCAGCGCAGCCAGGCGTCCTGGACCACGTCTTCGGCGTCGGCGCGGCTGCCGAGCAGGCGATAGGCCAGCGCCATCAGGCGCGGGCGGTGGGTCTGGAAAACGGTTTCGGCGTTCATGTGTGCAAGGACGCCGCAGTGGCGCGTGGCGTGACAGAGCGTCGGGGGGAATCTTGCCGGCCAGCGGCCGGCACTACCACCCCGGGGCCGGGGGAGGGGGTAAAATGGGCGGATTACCCCCGCCAGCCTCGAGCAAGCGAGCAAGCCGTGACATCGATCAAGCAGGAAGACCTCATCCAGTCCATCGCCGACGCGCTGCAGTACATCTCGTACTACCACCCGGTCGACTACATCAAGAACCTCGCCGCCGCGTACGAGCGCGAGGAGTCGCCGGCCGCGAAGGAAGCGATGGCCCAGATCCTGATCAATTCGCGGATGTGCGCCGAAGGCCACCGTCCGATCTGCCAGGACACCGGCATCGTCACCGTGTTCCTGGAAATCGGCATGGACGTGCGTTGGGATGACGCCACCATGGGCGTGGAAGACATGGCCAATGAAGGCGTTCGCCGCGCCTACATGCATCCGGACAACAAGCTGCGCGCCTCGGTGCTGGCTGATCCGGCCGGCAAGCGGATCAATACCAAGGACAATACCCCGGGCGTGGTCAACGTCAAGGTGGTGCCGGGCAACAAGGTCGACGTCATCGTTGCCGCCAAGGGCGGTGGTTCGGAAGCGAAGACCAAGTTCGCCATGCTCAACCCGTCCGACTCCATCGTCGACTGGGTGCTGAAGACCGTGCCGACCATGGGCGCCGGCTGGTGCCCGCCGGGCATGCTCGGCATCGGCATCGGTGGCACCGCCGAGAAGGCGATGCTGCTGGCCAAGGAGGCGCTGATGGAACCGATCGACATCACCGAGCTGCAGGCCCGTGGTGCCTCCAACCGCATCGAGGAGCTGCGCCTGGAGCTGTATGAGAAGGTCAATGCATTGGGCATCGGTGCGCAGGGCCTGGGCGGCCTGACCACTGTGCTGGACATCAAGATCAACGACTATCCGACCCATGCGGCCAACCTGCCGGTGGCGATGATCCCGAACTGCGCCGCCACCCGCCATGCGCATTTCACCCTGGATGGCAGTGGCCCGGTGATGCTGGACCCGCCGTCGCTGGAAGACTGGCCGAAACTGACCTATGACGCGTCCAAGGGCACCCGCGTGGACCTGGACACGATCACCCCGGAAGACGTGGCCAGCTGGAAGCCGGGCCAGACCCTGCTGCTCAACGGCAAGCTGCTGACGGGGCGCGATGCCGCGCACAAGCGCATGGTCGACATGCTCAACAAGGGCGAGGAGCTGCCGGTCGACCTGAAGGGCCGCTTCATCTATTACGTCGGCCCGGTCGATCCGGTGCGCGACGAAGTGGTGGGCCCGGCCGGCCCGACCACGGCGACCCGCATGGACAAGTTCACCGAGCAGGTGCTGGCGCAGACCGGTCTGCTGGGCATGGTCGGCAAGGCCGAGCGCGGCCCGGCCGCCATCGAGGCGATCAGGAAGCACAAGTCGGCCTACCTGATGGCGGTCGGCGGTTCGGCGTACCTGGTGTCCAAGGCGATCAAGGCGGCCAAGGTGGTTGGCTTCGCCGACCTGGGCATGGAGGCGATCTACGAGTTCGCCGTGCAGGACATGCCCGTGACCGTGGCGGTGGATTCCACCGGCGAATCGGTGCACAAGACCGGCCCGCGCGAATGGCAGGCCCGCATCGGCAAGATTCCGGTGGTTGTGGAGTAAGCCCTCCATCCCGGACCGGACAACGGCGCCCCTGTGGCGCCGTTGTTGTGTGGGCAGAAGGATTAACGCGCCTGTAGCCTCTGCTCTGCTACGGTCGGTACACCCTCGCACAGGACGTGTCCATGGCCCTGCATCGGTTCATCGTGGTAGGCGTGCTGCTGGCCCTGGCCGGTTGCAGCACCCCGGCGTCATACGAAGGCGCGGATTTCCCAGCATCCGCGCAATGCCGCGTGCAGTGCCAGGCCGGCTACCGCAGCTGCATGGCGCAGAATGACTCCCTCGGCAGCCGCCAGAGCAACTGCGAGCAGCAGGTGGTGCCGGCGCCGGACAAACGCTGCAAGGACGTGGACAATCCGGACCTGCGCCGTGCCTGCGAACTGAAGACGCACGACTGCGCGATGCGCGCGCCGATGATGTCCTGTGGCGAGCGCCGGGATTCCTGCATGAGCAGCTGCGGCTGAGCAACGATCGCGCGCGTGGGCGCATAATCGGCTGATCCCCCTGGACAGGATCTTCCGCATGAGCACCACGCTGTATGGTTCGACCAGTACCGCCGCGCTGGTCGTGCACTGGCTGCTGATCGAGCTCGGCATCGAGCATGAACTGGTGCTGCTGGATTTCGACGCGCGCGAGCACAAGTCGGCGCAGTACCTGGCGCTCAATCCGGCCGGTGTGGTGCCGACACTGTTGATCGATGGCCTGGTACTGACCGAAGCGGCGGCCATCGCCCTGTACCTGGCCGATCGCCACCCGGAGGCCGGCCTGCTCCCGGTACCGGGCACGCCGCAGCGTGGCGATGCCTACCGCTGGATGTTCTGGTGTGCCAATACGCTGCAGCCGGCCTATCGGGCCTGGTTCTATCCGCATGAAATGGCCGGCCAGGCGAACGTCGAGGCCAGCCGCGAGAGGGCGCGTCAGCGGCTCGAAGCGGCCTGGCAGCACGTTGCCGCTCACCTGCAGGCGCACGGCCCGTACCTGCTGGGCGCCACGCCCTGCGTGGTCGACTACATGCTGGTGATGCTGATGCGCTGGTCGCGCAACATGCCCAGGCCCAGTGACACCTGGCCAGTGCTCAAGGCGCATGCCACCTCGATGAAGGCGCGCCCGGCGTTCGCCGAGGTCTACCGACGCGAAGGCATCACCGACTGGCGGTAACCAAAAAAGGGGACGGAGGGAATTAAGTCGTTTGTGCACAAACGACTTAATTCCCTCCGTCCCCTTTTCCGGGCTACAGGATCTCCAGCACTGTTTCCGGTGGGCGGCACAGCCGCGTGCCCTTGGCCGTGCGCACCACGGGGCGATTGATCAAACGGGGGTGTTCGCTCATCGCCGCCAGCAGCGTGGCGTCGTCGGCGCCGTCCAGGCCCAGTTCGGCGAACAGCGCCTCCTTGCTGCGTACCAGTTCCTGTGCGTGCAGCCGGGATTCGGCCAGTACCTGGCGCAGCGTGGCTGGGTCCGGCGGGTTGCCCAGGTAGTCGATCACCACCGGCTCGAAGCCCGCATCGCGGATCAGTTTCAGTGCGCCGCGCGAGTTGCTGCAGGCCGGGTTGTGCCAGATCGTCACGTCCATCAGAACCACTCCAGCAGAGACACGCCCACACCCACGTAGGTGGCCTTGTGGTTGTAGTCGATCAGGCTTTCGCCGTAGCCGTCGAAGACCTGCACATGGCCACGCAGCAGGTTGCTGATCGGGAAGCCGTAGTCCAGCTGCAGCGCACCGTGCGAACGGCTTCCGGTGCGCAGTGAATGGCGCGCCATCAGCGAGACCTCATGCCCATTGCGGTTCCAGGTCAGGGTAGCGTCGCCGCGGCCCATGTAATCCTCGATGTCCGGATTGTTGTCTTCGCTGCGGCTTTCCGGAATGCGGTACCAGGGACGCAGCACCAGCGCCCAGTTCTCGCGGTCCAGGCCGATGTTGAGCATGACCCGGTTCCAGCTGCGTGACAGCGGGTCGGCGCGGCCATTGGACTGGTGGTTCAGCGCGATGCCGGTCATGCGCCCGCGCCAGCCACCGATCGAGTAGCCGTTGCGGAACACCATCATCACTTCCGGCTCGTAATTGGTTTCGCGGAACGGGCGCGAATCCTCGCTGTTGTAGGCCTGCCAGCGCGAACTCTGGGTGTAGCCGGCCCAGATGTCGCCGTTGTCGCCGAACAGGTTCTCGACGATCTTGGTCTTGAAGCTGATCTGGAACTTCAGCTCGGCACTGTCGAGTACCTGCGGGGTGGTTACGCTGTTGGCCGGGTTCGGCGAGTGCGGCATGGTGTTGCGATCGCTGGTCCAGAAGGCGGGCAGCAGGTACACCGGCTTGTAGGCGCGCAGTTGGAACGGCCCCAGCTTGGAGTCCTCGGCCAGTTCCCAGCGGCTGTCCAGCAGCGAACCGCGGCCGGCGTTGGCCAGCGCGCTGTCCGGCGTCGCCGGGCGGAACAGGTCGCTCACCCGCTCGCGCAGCTTTTCCTCGCCCTGGCTCACGCGCGCGGTCTGCCGTTCTTCGCGGCGGGCCTGTGCAGCCGCTTCGGCGGCAGCATCAGCGGCGGCGGTAGCCTCCGGGGTATGCCCGAACAGGCGGTCATAGCAGGCCAGCCGGGCCGCGTCGGTGGTAATTGCCGCGCAGGCGGCCGGTGAGGTATCGGCGGAAGGCGCGAACTCCTGCGCAGCCAGCGGTGCACTGGCCAGGGCAAGCGCCAGCGGCGCCAGACGGGGAGACAGCGTGGGGAGGGTCATTGCAGCAGGCCCTTCGATGAATTCGGGAATCACACAGTGTGGCGGCTGTGCCGGATCGCGGCCAGCCCCACGGTTTATGCACGGTCACAGCGTGCGCGTGGCGTGAAGGCCCGGTGGCTCAGAAGAACCAGGCGAACGCGAACAGGCCCAGCATCGCGATCACAACCGCCAGTTTCAGTGCCAGGCCAAGCAGGATGCCGAGCCAGGTGGCCAGACCGACCCTGGTCGAGCGGCCGAGTTCGCGGGTGTGCCAGTACTCGCCGAGCAGGGCACCGACCAGCGGTCCGGCGAACAGGCCGATGGGCATGAAGAACAGGCCGACGATGCTGCCGACGAAGGTTCCCCACAGCGCCTTGCGGCTGGCACCGACACGCTGCGCGCCGACCACCGTGGCCAGCACGTCCACCAGCAGCGAAAGCAGGGTCAGTACCCCAAGCGCGACCAGGGTAGGCCAGCCGACGTGGGCAAAGCCGTCGGCCCAGGCGGCCAGCAGCAGTCCGATGAACACCAGCGGGATGCCCGGGAGGGCCGGCAGGATGATGCCGGCGATGCCTATCAGGACAAAAATGACCGCTAGCAGATACAAGATGAATGAGAGTCCCATGCTGTCCCGTATGGAGTCCGTTTTGGGGTTGACAGTGAAAGATTTTGCCAGTTGCTTTTTCGTTTTGGCCGGGTTAAGTTGCAGTCGCTGAGCTTGGCAAGGTCACCGTGGATCGTGGCCTGATGAAGCAAGATCTTCCCGATCCGCTGCATCGATGCACCTCGCTTCCCCCTTGCTTGTCAGCCGCCCACCAGGCGTTTCCAACAACAAGAGAGAGTCAAAGGGAGTTAGTGAGATGGCTGATCGCGAGACCGGTACCGTAAAGTGGTTCAATGATGCGAAGGGCTTCGGCTTCATCAGCCGGCAGAATGGCGAGGACGTGTTCGTGCACTTCCGCGCCATCGAGACCCAGGGCTTCAAGAGCCTCAAGGAAGGCCAGAGTGTGAGCTTTGAAGTCGTGCAGGGCCAGAAGGGCCTGCAGGCTGACAAGGTCCAGCCGATGTAACACCTGCCGTCCGTCGGCATGAAAAAAGGCCCGCGCAAGCGGGCCTTTTTCTTTGCCTTTGGCCCGCTGCAGGTCAGCGCAGGATGACCTTGCCGTTGACCACGCGCACATAGGTGTTCTCACGGATGCCACCCAGGTCACGCTGGTTGACCACGATGGTGCGGCCATCATCCATGCGCACGCTGATGTCGTAGGTATCGCTGGTCACATTCTTCTGGATCTGGTTGCCGGCCAGGGCGCCACCGACTGCGCCTGCAGCGGCGGCAATGTTCTTGTTGCCACGGCTGCCACCGGTGTGGTCGGAGATTTCATGGCCGGCCACGGCGCCAACGATGCCGCCGAGGATCGCGCCGGTCGCGCTGGGCGCGGTGCGGCCCGAGGGCACGGTGTTGATGCGGGTGACGATGCCACAGTCCGCGCAGCGGCCCTGGTTGTAGCCGCCGTTGTTGCCGTAGCCGCCGTTGTTGTAGCCGTTGTTGTAACCACCGCCACTGTAACCGGGCGAGGTGGCACAACCGGCCAGCGCGAGGGTAGCGATGGCGCTGGCGGCGATGAGCTGGATCTTCATGGGGCGTCTCCTGGCCGTGAAGGCGGGTATGTTGGGTGGTACTGCGTCATGCAGCAGGGTGGACGAATCCTCTCCCTTCGAACGTGAACAACGCGCCAACCAAGCACCTGATGCCCGGCTGCAGGATGAACGCGCCTCAGCGGAAATCCTGGTGGCAGGCCCGGCAATCGGCCTGCAGCGTTTCCACGAGCTGGGCCAAGGCCCTGCAGTCGCCTGGCGGTGCGGCCAGCGCCGTGTTGAGGTTGCCGCGAAGTCGGCTGGCGTGCTGCTGGAACTGCGTGCTGTCCTTCAGCCCGGAGAACGCCAGGTCCAGGTCATTGGACAACAGGCGTAGTGCCTGCAGCCGCGGCACGCTGTCGGCCAGGCTGCAGCGGTTCTGCTGCTGAGCCTGCTGCAGCAGCTGCGACTGCCGCTGCATCACCTGCATCAGGCTGTCCGGGAACGGGTCGCGACGCGCCTGCAGGGCGCGGCCCACCATTACCGTGGCGACCAGGCCGATCAGCAGGCCCAGGCACAGTACGAACAGGTAGCGATGGGCAGGGGACAGGCGGCGGGGCGGGCTGGCGTTCATGCGGGCTCTCCGGGCGTGCAACGGTGGGTTCGACGCCGGCGTGCTTTGGGCGCTGGCACCTGCACGTTAAAATAGCCCGATGAACGAACAGGTCAAACAACGCTTTGCCGGCATCGAACGGCTGTATGGCGTGGGTGCGCTCGAGCGCCTGCAGGGCAGCCGCGTGGCGGTGGTCGGCATGGGCGGCGTCGGCTCGTGGGTGGTGGAGGCGCTGGCCCGTTCGGCGGTCGGTCATCTGACCCTGATCGATGCCGACGACATCTGCGTGTCCAACACCAACCGGCAGCTGCCGGCGATGGAAGGCAATTACGGGCGCAACAAGGCCGAGGCGATGGCCGAGCGCTGCCGTGCGATCAATCCGGGGATCGACGTCGATGCCGTGCAGGCATTCCTGACGATGTCCAACATGGCTGAGCTGCTGGACCGCGGGTTCGATCTGGTGATCGATGCCTGCGACAGCTTCCGGGTCAAGGTCGAGACGATCGCCTGGTGCCGCCGCCGCAAGCTGCCGCTGCTGACCGTCGGCGCTGCCGGTGGCCGCACCGACCCGACCCTGGTACGTATCCGCGATGTCTCGCGCACCGAGCATGACGCCATGCTGGCGCTGATCCGCAAGAAGCTGCGCAGCGAGTTCAACTTCCCGAAGAACGCCAAGCGCTATTTCGGCGTGCCGGCGGTGTATTCGCTGGAGAATGTGAAGTACCCGCAGGCCGATGGCAGCGTCTGCGGCATTCGTCCGAACCTGGGTGCCGATGCGGCGTTGAAGCTGGACTGCGGCGCCGGTCTGGGCGCGGCGACCCACATCACCGGCGCGTTCGCCTTTGCGGCGGTGGGCAAGGCGCTTGAGATGCTGCTGGAGCCGAAGAAGGCGAAAACCGAGGTGACCGAGGCCCACGCCGACGCGTGACGGTGGTGCCGGCCGCTGGCCGGCATCGGGTTCGTCGCCGTCGTTACAGCGTGCCGGCCAAGGTCGGGCCCCCGCCGTCACATTGCCGGCAGCGCGAACAGCCGCCGTGCATTCTCTGTCGTGGCCTGTGCCAGGGCCTCCAGCTCCATTCCGCGCAGCGCGGCCACGTGCCGGGCAATGGTTGCCAGCCGTGCCGGTTCGTTGCGCTGGCCGCGGACCCCTGCGTCGGGCTGGTCGGGCGCGTCGGTTTCCAGCAGCAGCTGCTCCAGCGGCATTCCGCGTACCAGCCGTTGCAGGCGCTGCGCCCGCTCGTAGGTCAGCGGACCGCCAAGGCCCAGCAGGAAGCCGTGCCTGTGCAGTTGCGCGGCCTGTTCGGGGCTGCCGGAAAAACTGTGCACCACGCCGCGCAGGCCGCCGACGCGACGGATCGCGGCGATCACCGCATCCACCGCGCGTCGCGCGTGCACGATCACCGGCAGATCGAATTCTCGCGCCAGTTCCAGCTGGCCGATGAAATACGCCTGTTGAGCCTCGGCATCCAGTCCTTCGACGAAGAAGTCGAGGCCGCATTCGCCGATCGCGCAGGGGCGTTCGCGCTCGATCCACTCGCGCAGCAGTGGCAGGTGCCCAGGCTGGTGATCGGCCAGGAACATCGGGTGCAGGCCGAAGGCCGGATGCAGCCCGGGCGCCTGCTGGCAGACCTCGCGCAGTTTCGGCCAGCTGGCAGCGGTGACCGCTGGCACCACCTGTTGGCGCACACCCACGGCCTGCGCCCGCTCGATCACCGCGGCACGGTCAGGATCGAACGCGCTCGCGTCGAGGTGACAGTGGCTGTCGACCAGCACGCTCAACGCTGTTCCAGCGGCGGTGGCGTGGTGGCGTTGCGGCTCTTCCAGTTCGCCAGCAGCAGCGTGCCGAAGCCCAGCACCAGCTCATCGATGAACGGGATCGGGTCCGGGATGAACAGCGTCAGCACGAACAGGCCGGCGGTGAGCTTGAACAGGGTGGGGTAGCGCAGCCGGCGCGCCCATTGCAGTACAGGCAGCAGCATCGGGTTGGCCATGGCGGGGATCCTCGTGGGGAATATGCAAACGCTACCACGGGCCCTGCATTTCCCGATGCTGAATGGGTTACAGCAATGAGCAGGAAATGTGGAGATTCCGTTCAGGCAGCGCGTGCTGCAATCTGTCCCGAGAACGTTGCGGATGGTCCGCAAGGAGCAGGTCATGAAAAGCACAACTACAACTGTCCTGGTCGCAGCGGGCGCGCTGCTGGTGGGTGGCATCGCCACCGCCGCCTTCATGAAGAGTGGCGATCGCTCGCCCGACTCCATCAGCGCCGCAACCCCCAATGGCGAGTCGCGCCTGGTCGATGGCAACGCCACCGACGATGGCGTAAGTGGTGACAAGCTCGACCCGTCGGCGCCGCGCGGGCTGGAATATGCCGATGTGCTGAAGGTCGACCCGATCACCGAGAAGCAGAAGGCCTATGCCACCGTGATCGGCACCGATCCGGTGCGCGAGACCTCCACGACCCAGACCCCGCACGAGGTCTGCCAGGACGTGACGGTGCAGGAGCGCCTGCCGGAGCGTGATGGCAACGTCGGCGGTACCGTGGTCGGCGCGGTGGTGGGTGGCCTGCTCGGCAACCAGGTCGGTGGCGGCAACGGCAAGAAGGCCGCGACCGCAGCCGGTGCGGTGGCCGGTGGTTTCATCGGCAACCAGATCGACAAGCGCCATGTGGGTGGTCGCGTGGTCAATCGTACCGAGCGCCAGTGCCACACCGAAACCGCAACGTCCGAGTCGAGCCGCGTCACCGGTTACAACGTGACCTATCGCAACGAAGACGGCACCACCGGCACCATGCGCATGGCCAGCAAGCCGGGCAGCCGCATCGCCATGGGTACCAATGATGTGGTGAAGGGCTACAACGTGACCTATCGCTATGATGGCGCCGAGAAGACCGTGCGCATGGACAACAAGCCGGCCAGCGATCGCCTGCCGGTGGTCGATGGCCAGCTGGTCACGCAGACCGCTGCTGCCGGCGCCACTGCGGCCACGCGCCAGTAATCCAGAACACCCTGCTGCACCCGACGGGCCGGCTCATGCCGGCCCGTTTCGTTGTGCGCACGGGCATTCATCCGTGGGGAAAGGGAATCGACCATGATGGATGCCCCCCTTCGACAAGGAGTCGGCATGAGCATCTTCGACCTGCGCCTGGAAACCGAGCGGCTGATCCTGCGCCCGCTGCTGCGCGAGGACTACGAACCGTACCTGGCATTCTGTGCCGACGAGGAAACGATGCGCACCCTGGGGGGTGTTCAACCGCCCTCGGTGGCATGGCGCGGCTTCTGCAGCCTGGCCGGTGCCTGGCAGCTGTTCGGCTTCTCGATGTTCAGCGTGATCGAGAAATCCAGCGGTGACTGGATCGGCCGGATGGGACCGTGGCAGCCGCAGGACTGGCCTGGAACCGAGGTCGGCTGGGGTATTCGGCATGCGAGCTGGGGCCGGGGCTATGCACCGGAAGCGGCGGTTGCCGCCATCGACTGGGCATTCGACACGCTGGGCTGGGACGAGGTGATCCACACCATCGCCGAGAACAACGACAACTCGAGGGCGGTCGCGCGCAAGCTCGGCAGCACGCTGCTGCGCATGGGTGAATTGCCGCCGCCGTACAACGACAAGCCGATGCAGATCTGGGGCCAGTCGCGCGAACAGTGGTGCCAGCGCACGCGCTGAGCGTTGCAGGTAGTGCCGGCCGCTGGCCGGCAACCTCGATGTGGCAGGATTCGTGCGATTGCCGGCCAGCGGCCAGCGTTACCGTGGTGCCATGCTGCATCCGCGCTTGGCATTCACCGGCGGGCTTGCCAGACTGCGTGCAGCTGGCCGCCGGCCGGATCCGAGGAATCAGGCAATGGTGGAAGAGCGCGTCCCGTTGACGGTGCATGGCATGTCGGGGTCCGGCAATTGCCACAAGGTCCGCCTGCTGCTGGAGCAGCTCGGCAGCCGCTACCGCTGGGTGGAAGTGGACAGTGCCCATGGCCAGACCCACACCGCCGAGTTCCTCGCGCTCAATCCCAACGCCAAGGTGCCGTTGATCGTCCGCGACGATGGCCGCGTGTTGACTGAATCCAATGCGATCCTGTTCTGGTTGGCCGAAGGGACGCCCTACCTGCCCACTGACGGTTGGGAACGCGCGCAGGCATTGAGCTGGATGTTCTTCGAGCAGTACACGCACGAGCCATGCGTGGCGGTAGCGCGCTTCATCCGCGGATGGACACCGCCCGATTCACCGCGCCGTGCTGAACTGCCACGCCTGCACGAGCGTGCCGCCACCGCGCTGGCCGTGATGGAGCAGCACCTGCGCGAAGCGCAGTGGTTCACCGGCAGCGCATACGGCATCGCCGACATTGCGCTGTTCGCCTATACCGACGTGGCAGGCGAGGGCGGCATCAGCCTGGCGCCCTTCCCGGAAGTGCGCGCCTGGCTGCAGCGCGTGCGTGCGCAGCCGCGCTTCGTGGCGATGCCAGCGGTGACCGCCGAGGTGCGCGCGCGCTTCGAGGCCGCCTGATCCCACAGGATAGTGCCCGGCGCTGCCGGGTGGAACGCAACAACGACACGGAGGGTGTTCGATGTTTGCTGTGGTTCCAGATCCGATTCCTGCGCGCATGCGCGTGCTCAACCGCGCCGAAGTGTGCGACGCCAATTTCCTCGACGCGGTGCGTGGCTGGCGAGGCACACCGCGCGCACGTCCTGCGCCGGACGCGCCGATCCTGCCGGGCAGCACCCTCAGCGCTGCGGCCTTCGGTGAGCTGTTCGATTCGCAGCTGGCCAGCCGCCAGCTGGACCTGATGGCGCGCGTATTGCGCGTGCAGAACAAGGTCTTCTATACCATCGGGTCGTCCGGCCATGAAGGCAACGCGCTGCTGGCGCGGGCCTGCCGGCATACCGACCCCGCATTCCTGCACTATCGCTCCGGCGCCTTCATGGTCGAGCGCTCGCGCCAGGTGCCGGGCATCGACCCGTTGCGCGATGCGGCGCTTTCATTCGCGGCCAGCGCCGATGACCCGGCCAGTGGCGGCCGGCACAAGGTGTGGGGCAGCAAGCCATTGTGGGTATTGCCGCAGACCTCGACCATCGCCTCGCACCTGCCGAAAGCGCTGGGCACCGCGCTGGCCATCGAGAGCGGCAAGCGGCTGGGCCATGCGCTTCCCATTCCGGCCGACAGCATCGTGCTGTGCTCGTTCGGCGACGCCTCGGCCAACCATGCCACTGCGCAGACCGCATTCAACACCGCGATGTGGGCGGCCTACCAGAAACTGCCGGCGCCAATCCTGTTCGTCTGCGAGGACAACGGGCTGGGCATCTCGGTGAAGACGCCGGACGGCTGGATTGCCGAGCGCTTCAGCCACCAGCCAGGGCTGGACTATTTCTTTGCCGATGGCCTCGACCTGGCCACCGGGCACGCCCAGGTGCAGGCCGCAGCGGACCACTGCCGACGGACGCGGCGACCGACCTTCCTGCATCTGCGCACCACGCGCCTGATGGGCCACGCCGGCACCGACTTCGAGGTGGAATGGCGTGCATTGCCGGAATTGTGCGCGGCCGAGGCACAGGATCCGCTGTTGCGCTCGGCGCAGATCGCGCTGGAATCGGGCTGGATGGATGCAGGCGCCATCGAAGTGGCCTACGAGACGATGCGCGCGCGCTGCATGGCCGCCGCTGCCGATGCCGAAGGCCGTGCGAAGCTGCAGTCGCTGCAGGAGGTCATGGCGCCATTGGCACCCTATACGCCCGCAGCGGTGCAGGCCGAAGCCCGGCGCGAGGTCGCCGACGAAGCGCGCGAGGCACTCTATGGCGGTACCGAGGCCTTGCCGGAACGACAGGCGCCACGGCATCTCGCGATCCAGATCAACCACGGCCTGCTGGAACTGCTTGCGAAGTATCCGCAGAGCCTGCTGTTCGGCGAGGACGTGGCTCAGAAGGGCGGTGTCTACACCGTCACCAAGGATCTGCTGCGCCGCTTCGGTCCACGCCGGGTGTTCAACACGCTGCTGGATGAAACCATGATCCTGGGCATGGCGCAGGGCCTGGCCAACCTGGGCATGCTGCCGATTCCGGAGATCCAGTACCTGGCCTACCTGCACAACGCCATCGACCAGCTGCGTGGTGAAGCCTGTTCGCTGCAGTTCTTCTCCAACGACCAGTACCGCAACCCGATGCTGGTGCGGGTGGCCGGGCTGGGCTATCAGAAGGGTTTCGGCGGGCACTTCCACAACGACAACTCGATCACCGCGTTGCGCGACATCCCCGGGCTGGTGGTCGGCTGCCCCTCGCGCGGCGACGATGCGGTGATGATGCTGCGCACGCTGGCTGCGCTGGCGCGGGTGGATGGGCGCGTGGCGGTGTTCCTGGAGCCGATCGCGCTGTACATGAGCAAGGACCTGCACGAAGCGGGGGATGGCCAGTGGCTGTTCGACTACCCGGCACAGGGCCGGGCGCTGGTGCCGGGCGAGGGCCGGGTCTATGCACCGGAGGCCGGAGACCTGGTGATCTACACCTATGGCAATGGCGTGCCGATGGCGTTGCGCGCGGCGCGGGCGATCGAGCAGCAGCTGGGCTGGCAGGTGCGGGTGGTCGACCTGCGCTGGCTGGTACCGTTGGATGCCGGCTTCATCGCGGCCCAGGCCGCGAGCGCGCGGCGGGTGCTGGTGCTGGACGAAGGCCGCCACAGCGGCGGAGTGGGTGAGGGCGTGGTCACGGCACTGGTCGAGGCCGGCTTCGGTCACCTGCCGCTGCGCCGCGTCTGTGGCGCCGACACCTACACGCCACTGGCAGGGGCAGCAATGTTCGGGCTTCCAAGCGACAATGCGGTGATTGGCGCCGCCCTCGACCTGGCGCAGGAACCCTGATGCATGTGTGGATTGGCGGGAATGTTGTTGCCGGCGCCGCTGGCGTCGGCCGAGGCGCTGCAGGCGCAGGCGCTGGCCATGGGCCAGGCGCTGCACCATCGCGGGCCGGATGATGGCGGCAGCTGGGTCGATGCCGAGGCGGGCATCGCGCTGGCGCATCGACGCCTGAGCATCCTCGACCTGTCCCCGCTGGGCCACCAGCCGATGGCCTCGGCGGACGGCCGCTACGTGATGGCCTACAACGGCGAGGTCTACAATTTCGCGGCCCTGCGTGAACAGCTGGAGCCGCTGGGGCACACCTTCCGCGGCCATTCCGACACCGAAGTACTGCTGGCGGCGATCCTGCAGTGGGGCGTCGAAGACACCCTGCAGCGCTGCAACGGCATGTTCGCCATCGCGCTGTGGGACCGTCAGGATCGTTGCCTGTGGCTGGCCCGCGACCGCGTCGGCAAGAAGCCGCTGTACTACGGCTGGGCCGGCGACACGCTGGTGTTCGGTTCGGAACTGAAGGCGC
Organism: Stenotrophomonas maltophilia complex sp. Om-AH-Sm3; assembly: GCF_059337855.1. Taxonomy (NCBI): domain Bacteria; kingdom Pseudomonadati; phylum Pseudomonadota; class Gammaproteobacteria; order Lysobacterales; family Lysobacteraceae; genus Stenotrophomonas; species Stenotrophomonas maltophilia complex sp. Om-AH-Sm3. The sequence goes on from NZ_JBYBLQ010000008.1 coordinate 196,132, forward strand.
TCTGGCAACACCCGGCGTTCGACAACGACATCGACCGCGATGCGCTCACCTTGCTGCTGCGGCTGGATTACATCCCGGCGCCGCACAGCATCCACCAGCGCTGCTACAAGCTGATGCCGGGCCGGGTGCTGCGGCTGGATGCAGCGGCTGTGGCCGCAGGCGCCGCGGCACACCGCCCGGAGCAGGCGCAGCGCCCGTACTGGGATGCGCGCGCACGCATGCAGGCGGCGTTGGCCGCCCCGTTCCAGGGCCGCATCGAGGAGGCCGAGGAACAGCTGGACACGCTGCTGCGTGATGCGGTGGCGCTGCGCATGGTGGCCGACGTGCCGGTCGGCGTATTCCTGTCCGGCGGCACGGACTCATCGCTGGTGGCGGCGCTGATGCAGGCGCAGAGCGGGCAGCCGGTGCATAGTTTCAGTATCGGCTTCACCGACTCGGGACATGACGAAGCACCGCTGGCCAGGGAGCTGGCGGCTCACCTCGGCTGTGATCACACCGAGTTGTACGTCAGTGGCGCCGACGCGCTGGCGGTGGTGCCGCAGTTGCCGGCGATGTTCGATGAGCCTTTTGCCGATGCGTCGCAGGTGCCGACCGCGCTGGTCGCACGGCTGGCGCGGCAGGGCGTGACCGTCGCGCTGTCCGGCGACGGTGGCGACGAGCTGTTCTTCGGCTACACCCGGTATGTACGCGCGCTGCGCAACTGGCAGATGCTCGGACGCGTGCCGGGGCCGCTGCGGCGCTGGATGGGCGCACGCTCGCAGCAGCAGGGCGAGGCCTCACGGACCGGTGGCCTGGCCGCGCTGCTGGCCGAGACCGGCGCACGTGGCATCGGCGACGTCTACCGCAACCGCATCTCGCGCTGGCGCGATCCTGCCGCGGCGGTGCCCGGCGCGCAGGCCGCCGGCAGCTTCTACGACCTGGCCGATCCGCTGCACGGCGCGGGGACACCGGCCGATGCGATGATGCTGGCCGATTTCGTGACCTACCTGCCCGATGACCTGTTGTGCAAGGTCGACCGGACCTCGATGGCGGTCAGCCTGGAGGCGCGCGCGCCATTGCTGGACTGGCGCGTGGCCGAGTTCGCCTGGTCACTGCCGCTGGGCTTCAAGCGCAGTGAGACGACCAGCAAGGTGCTGCTCAAGCGCGTGCTGGGCCGTTACGTGCCGCATTCAATGGTGCACCGTCCCAAGCGCGGTTTTGGCGCACCGGTCAGTGACTGGTTGAAGGGCGACCTGCGACCCTGGGCAGAGGACCTGCTGCAGCCGGCGCGGCTGGAGCGTGAGGGCGTGCTGTCGGCGGCGGCGGTGAAGCCGCTGTGGCAGCAGTTCCTGGGGGGGCAGCGCAAGTGGCATACCCACTTGTGGAACGTGCTGATGTTCCAGGCCTGGCAGGCGCATTGGCGGCAGGCGCGGACCGGCGTGACCGGCGGCTGATCTTCACCGGATGGCACGGGCCTGGCGACTAGGCTGGGCCTCCCGCACCGTGAGGAGTATGTCCCGATGTCCGTCCCCACCATCGCCGTGTTCGTTGGCAGCCTGCGCAAGGATTCCTGCAACCGCAAGCTGGCCCATGCGCTGGAGAAGCTCGCCGGTGATCGCGCGCGCTTCCAGTACGTGCAGATCGGCGATCTGCCGTTGTACGACCAGGATTTCGACGCTGATTATCCGCCGCAGGGCACCCGGCTGAAGGATCAGGTGCGCGCCGCCGACGCGGTGCTGTTCGTGACACCCGAGTACAACCGGTCGGTGCCCGGCGTGCTCAAGAACGCCATCGATATCGGATCGCGCCCGTACGGTGACAGTGCGTTTGCCGGCAAGCCGGCGGCGGTGATCGGCGCCTCCATCGGCCAGATCGGTACCGCCGTGGCCCAGCAGCACCTGCGCAACAGCCTGGCCTTCCTGGACATGCATGTGCTCGGCCAGCCCGAGGCATTCATCCACTTCAAGGACGGCCTGATCGATGCCGATGGCACGATCCACAACGAAGGCACGCAGAAGTTCCTGCAGGGCTACGTGGACCGGTTCCTGGCGTTGATCGCAGTGCACGTCAAGGGCGATTGACGCCTGCGGGTCAGAGTCCCCCGCGTCGCAGGGGATCCGACCCCGGGGCGCTGATCTGCGATAATGTCCCGCTCGGGCGCCGCAACGGCGCCCGTCGCAGGCAGTGCGACGCTTTCACGCCAGTCTGGCCAGGTACCGGCGGATATCCCCCGTTTTCCCACGGCTTATCCACAGGCTTGTCCATGGCTGCCGGGGTCGGCACATGCCTACACTCGTCTGGCCCACTTTTGCAGGAAACACCGCAGCATGTCCGCTCGTCCCGGCTTCCGTTCCAACCGCAGAGAGCGCGGTGATGGCTTCGATCGCGATCGCGACGAGTCGCGCATCGACCAGTTGCGGGTACCGCCCCATTCGGTGGAAGCCGAGCAGGCGGTGCTGGGTGGCCTGATGCTGGCGCCCGAGGCGTATGACCGTGTCAACGACCAGCTGACCGAAAGCGACTTCTATCGTCGCGATCACCAGATGATCTATCGTGCGATCCGCGAGCTGTCCGAGCGCGAACGGCCGTTCGACGCGGTGACGCTGGGCGAGTGGTTTGAATCGCAGGGCAAGATGGAACTGGTGGGTGACGGCGCCTACCTGATCGAACTGGCCAGTACCACGCCGTCAGCTGCCAACATCGTGGCCTACGCCGAGATCGTGCGCGACAAGGCGGTGCTGCGGCAGCTGATCCAGGTCGGCACCGACATCGTCAACGACGGTTTCCAGCCGGAGGGGCGTGACAGCAGCGAGCTGCTGGCCTCGGCGGAAAAGAGCGTGTTTGCAATCGCCGAACAGGGTGCGCGTGGCCGTACCGATTTCGTGGCCATGCCCGGTGCACTGAAGGATGCCTTCGAGGAGCTGCGCAACCGCTTCGAGAACGGCGGCAACATCACCGGCCTGCCGACCGGTTACAACGATTTCGACGCGATGACCGCTGGCCTGCAGCCGACCGACCTGATCATCCTCGCGGCGCGCCCGGCAATGGGCAAGACCACCTTCGCGCTGAACATCGCCGAGTACGCGGCCATCAAGTCGAAGAAGGGCGTGGCGGTGTTCTCGATGGAAATGTCGGCATCGCAGCTGGCGATGCGCCTGATTTCCTCCAATGGACGCATCAACGCGCAGCGCCTGCGTACCGGCCAGCTGGAAGACGAGGACTGGAGCCGCGTCACCAGCGCGATCAAGATGCTGAAGGAAACCAAGATCTTCATCGACGACACGCCGGGCGTGTCGCCTGAAGTGCTGCGTTCCAAGTGCCGCCGCCTCAAGCGCGAGCATGACCTGGGCCTGGTGGTGATCGACTACCTGCAGCTGATGAGCGTGCCGGGCAACAGCGAGAACCGCGCGACCGAAATCTCGGAAATCTCGCGTTCGCTGAAGGGACTGGCCAAGGAACTGAACGTGCCGGTGATCGCGCTTTCCCAGCTCAACCGCTCGCTGGAAACGCGTACCGACAAGCGCCCGGTGATGGCCGACCTTCGCGAATCGGGCGCAATCGAGCAGGACGCGGACATGATCGTGTTCATCTACCGCGACGACTACTACAACAAGGAAAACTCGCCGGACAAGGGCCTGGCCGAAATCATCATCGGCAAGCACCGTGGTGGTCCGACTGGCTCGTGCAAACTGAAGTTCTTCGGTGAGTACACCCGCTTCGACAACCTGGCCCACGATTCGGTCGGTTCGTTCGAGTAACGGTCATGCCGGCCGCTGGCCGGCAACCACCACCGGGCGCTGAGAGCCAAGGCACCGGCAGGAGCCGCTGTCAGCGCGGGTTCCATGCGGTCGCCTCGAAGCGCAGCCGGGCGTGGGCGTGGCGTTGCACTGCGCTGGATCGGTTTCATCGCCGCCAGCCCGGTTTCGTCGCAAACCGTTTGCCGGCGCCAGGGCAGGGCGCCAAGGTGTCCGCAGGCGGCAGGGTGCCGCCCCAAGGAGGCCGTGATGAAGACCCTGTTCGCGCTCGGTGTGTGGTGCCTGCTGTTCGTACTGTGCTGGCCGCTGGCGATCCTCGCCCTGATCGCCTGGCCGTTCGTGTGGCTGCTGAGCCTGCCGTTCCGACTGGTCGGCATCACCTTCTCGGCGCTGTTCGCCTTCCTGCGCGCGCTGTTCATGCTGCCGGCGCGCATGCTCGGTGGCCGGGCGGTGCCCGCATGAGGGCAGTGGCGCTGGTCGGTCTGGCCCTGTTGGCGGGCCCGGTACTGGCCGCACCTCCAGCACCGCCTTCGGTGTGGCTGGAGCGCCAGCAGGCAGCCGGTGCCGACGAAGCGAATGCTGCGGGGGCGAAGCCTCTGGCGGTACCCGAGGCCAGGGAGCGCTGCCGGGTCACCAAGGAATGGAAGGTCGGCGAGACGGTGGTGCAGCATCGGGTCTGTGAGGATCCACCGAAGAGGCCGGCTGGTAAGGCGTAGCGCCGAGCCCATGCTCGGCGCTACAGGGAAACGGGCAACAAAAAACCCCGCCGAGGCGGGGTTTTTCATATCCGGGTGATGCTGGCCAGCGGCCAGCACTACCGGACGATCAGTTCGCTTTGTGGATGGCGCGCTTGCTGACCGCCATCGCGGCGTCGTGGATCACTTCCGACAGCGACGGGTGGGCGTGGCAGATGCGGGCCAGGTCATCGGCCGAGCCGCTGAACTCCATGGTCAGCACGCCTTCGTGCACCAGTTCGGAGACGTTGGCGCCAACCAGGTGCATGCCGAGGATGCGATCGGTTTCGGCATGGGCCAGGATCTTCACGAACCCCGCCGGCTCGATCATCGCTACGGCACGGCCGTTGGCGGCGAACGGGAAGCTGCCGGCCTTGTACGGAATGCCCTCGGCCTTCAGCTGGGCTTCGGTCTTGCCGACCCAGGCCAGTTCCGGCTCGGTGTAGATGACCCACGGGATGGTGTCGAAGTTGACGTGGCCCGGCAGGCCGGCGATCAGCTCAGCCACCGCGATGCCTTCCTCGAAGCCCTTGTGCGCCAGCATCGGGCCGCGCACGCAGTCGCCGACCGCCCACACGCCGTTGACGCCGGTGTGGCAGTGCGCGTCGACTTCGATCTGGCCGCGCTCGTTGACCTTGACGCCGGTGCCTTCGGCCAGCAGGCCCTTGGTGGCGGCGCGACGGCCGACGGCCACCAGCAGCTTGTCCACGGTCAGGGTCTTTTCGCCTTCCGCGTCAGTGTAGGTGACGATGACTTCCTTCTTCTTGCCCTTGCCGGTGATCTCGGTCTTGGAAACCTTGGCATTGAGCTTGATGTCCAGGCCCTGTTTCTTGAATTCCTTGGCAGCGGCCTTGGCCACTTCGGCGTCGGCAGCCGCCAGGAACTCCGGCATGGCCTCAAGGATGGTGACTTCAGCGCCCAGGCGCTTCCACACGCTGCCCAGTTCCAGGCCGATCACGCCGGCACCGATCACCGCCAGGCGGTTCGGCACTTCGGTGAAGTCCAGGCCGCCGACGTTGTCGACGATGGTCTCGCCGTCGAACTTGGCGAACGGCAGTTCGATCGAATCCGAACCGGCCGCGATGATGACGTTGGTGCCCTTCAGCTCGACTTCCGAACCGTCGTGCTGCTTCACCTTGACCACGTTGCCCGGCTGCAGCTGGCCGAAGCCGTAGTAGGCGGCGACCTTGTTGGCCTTGAACAGCATGCCGATGCCGCCGGTGAACTGCTTGACGATCTTGTCCTTGCGGCCAATCATCGCCTCGACGTCGATCTTGGCATCCTTGAAGCTGATGCCGTGGTCGCCAAAGATGTGGCCCATGTTCCAGAACTGGCGCGAGGAATCGAGCAGCGCCTTGGACGGGATGCAGCCCACGCGCAGGCAGGTGCCGCCGAGGGCCGGCTTGCCGTCCTTGCCCAGCGCTGCGTCGATGCAGGCGGTCTTCAGGCCCAGCTGGGCCGCGCGGATGGCAGCGTGGTAACCGGCCGGGCCGGCACCGATGACGACGACGTCGAATTGTTCAGCCATTGAATTATTCCTTGATGCATTACCAGAACCCCTCCGCGCAGGCGCGGAGGGGCGGGATGTTTCTTACAGGCCGAACAGCATGCGGCCCGGGTTTTCCAGCTGGTTCTTGATGTCCACCAGGAACTGCACCGAGTCCTTGCCGTCGATGATGCGGTGGTCGTAGGACAGCGCCAGGTACATCATCGGCGCGATCACGACCTGGCCGTTCTGGGCGATCGGACGCTCCTTGATGGCGTGCATGCCCAGGATGGCGCTCTGCGGCGGGTTGATGATCGGGGTCGACAGCAGCGAACCGAAGGTGCCGCCATTGGTCACGGTGAAGGTGCCGCCCTGCAGTTCTTCCAGGCCCAGCTTGCCGTCACGTGCCTTCTTGGCGTAGTCGGCGATGGTCTTCTCGATGTCGGCGAACGACATGCGCTCGACGTTGCGCAGGACCGGCGTGACCAGGCCCTTCTCGGTCGACACGGCGATCGAGATGTCCGAGTAGCCGTGGTAGATGATGTCGTCGCCGTCGATCGAGGCGTTGACCAGCGGGAAGCGCTGCAGCGCATTGGCAGCGGCCTTCACGAAGAAGCTCATGAAGCCCAGCTTGATGCCGTGGGCCTTGACGAACTCGTCCTGCAGCTCCTTGCGCGCCGCCGACACCTTGGACAGGTCGACTTCGTTGAAGGTGGTCAGCATGGCGGTGGAGTTCTTCGACTCCATCAGGCGCTCGGCGATGCGCTTGCGGATGCGGGTCATCGGCACGCGCTCTTCCGGACGTGCACCACCGGCCTTGCCGGCGCCGCCGTTGCGGGCGAAGTTGACGATGTCTTCCTTGGTCACTGCACCACGACGGCCGGTGCCGTCGACGTCGGCCGGGTTCACGCCTTCGGTGATGGCGGTGAAGCGGGCGCCCGGCGGCAGGGTGTCGGCGGCCGACTTGGCAGCCGGAGCCGGAGCGGCGGCAGCGGCCGGAGCAGCGGCGGCCGGTGCGGCTTCAGCCTTCTTCTCTTCAGCGGCCGGGGCCGGAGCCGCAGCCACGGCGCCTTCTTCGATGATCGCCACGACCTGGCTGGAGGTCACGGTATCGCCTTCCTTGAACTTGATTTCCTTCAGCACGCCGTCAACCGGCGACGGCACTTCCAGCACGACCTTGTCGGTTTCCAGGTCAAGCAGGTTTTCGTCGCGCTTGACGGCGTCGCCCACCTTCTTGTGCCAAGTGGCGATGGTGCCGTCGGCGACGGATTCGGGCAGTACCGGGGCTTTGACTTCGGTGGCCATTGCGGGAGCTTCCTGGTTTGTCTTCTAAATAGGGGGAGGATTATTCAGCGAACGTGTCGTTGAACGGGTTGACCAGTGCGTCGGCAATCAGCTGCTGCTGCTCGCGGACGTGGTCAGCCATGTGACCGGCAGCCGGCGACGCCGAACGTGCGCGACCGGCGTAGTGCAGGTTCTGGCCATCGGCCAGGCAGAACTGCAGATGGTGGCGGATCTGGTACCACGCGCCCTGGTTCTGCGGTTCTTCCTGCGTCCACACCACGTCGGTGGCCTTGCCGTACTTCTTCAGCTCGGCAGCCAGCAGCGCACGCGGGAACGGATACAGCTGCTCCACGCGGATGATCGCCACGTCGTCCTGGCCACGCTTGGTCTGGTCTTCCAGCAGGTCGTAGTAGACCTTGCCCGAGCACAGCACCACGCGCTTGACCTTCTTGGCATCGGCATTGGCGTCGCCGATCAGGTGCTGGAACTCGCCATTGGCCAGTTCGTCCAGGGTCGACACGGCCAGCTTGTGGCGCAGCAGCGACTTCGGCGACATCACCACCAGCGGCTTGCGGGTGGTCATGTGCAGCTGGCGACGCAGCATGTGGAAGGCCTGCGCCGGGGTCGACGGCACGACAACCAGCATGTTCTCCAGGGCGCACAGCTGCAGGAAGCGCTCCAGGCGCGCCGAGCTGTGTTCCGGGCCTTGTCCTTCATAGCCATGCGGCAGCAGCAGGGTCAGGCCGGAAATGCGGCCCCACTTGGCTTCACCGGCGGCGATGAACTGGTCGATCACCACCTGGGCGCCGTTGGCGAAGTCGCCGAACTGGCCTTCCCAGATGCACAGCGTGTTCGGATCGGTGGTGGAGAAACCGTACTCGTAGGCCATCACCGCTTCTTCGCTCAGCAGCGAGTCGATGACGGTGGCCTTCTCCGGCGAATCCACCAGCTGCCGCAGCGGCATGTAGTAGTTGTCGGTCTTCTGGTCGTGCAGGATCGCGTGGCGGTGCGTGAACGTACCGCGGCCGACGTCCTGGCCGACCAGGCGCAGCGCGTGGCCTTCGTCGAGCAGGGTGGCGTAGGCCAGGTTCTCGGCAAAGCCCCAGTCGCCCGCGATCTCGCCGGCGGCCATCTTGCGGCGGTCGTCGTAGACCTTGGCCACGCGCGAGTGCAGCTGCACTTCGTCCGGGATGGTGTTGATCAGCTTGGCCAGCTCGACCAGCTTGTTCTTCTCGACCTTGGTCGAGACCGGGTCGGACAGCTTGCCTTCCAGCAGCTTCGGCCAATCGACGAACAGCGGGCTGGTCGGCGGAGTCTTCTCGACCTTGGCCAGCTCGGTGGTCACTTCACCGGCGTCCAGCTTCTCGCGGTAGGCATCGACCATGGCCTTGCCGGCACCGGCGGCGATCACGCCCGCCTTTTCCAGCTGCTCGGCATACATCTCGCGGGTGGTCGGGTGCTTGCGGATCACCTGGTACATCAGCGGCTGGGTGATCGCCGGCTCGTCGGCCTCGTTGTGGCCCCAACGGCGGTAGCACATCAGGTCGATGACCACGTCCTTGGCGAACTTCTGGCGGAACTCGAAGGCCAGCTGCGCGGCGAACACGACGGCTTCCGGATCATCGCCGTTCACGTGCAGCACCGGGGCGGCGATCATCTTCGCCACGTCGGTGGCATAGCGCGTGGAGCGCGTGTCCAGCGGGTTGGAAGTGGTGAAGCCGACCTGGTTGTTGACCACGATGTGCACGGTGCCGCCGACGGCGAAGCCGCGGGCCTGCGACATCTGGAACAGCTCCATGACCACGCCCTGGCCGGAGAAGGCCGCGTCGCCGTGGATCAGGATCGGCATGACCTGCTTGCGTGCGGTGTCCTTGCGGCGCTCCTGGCGCGAACGCACGGAACCGGCCACGACCGGGTCGGCGATTTCCAGGTGCGACGGGTTGAACGCCAGCGCCAGGTGCACCGGGCCACCGTCGGTGGCCACGTCGGCGGAGAAGCCCATGTGGTACTTCACGTCGCCGGCCGACGCGTGCTCGTCGTGCTCGAACTTGCCTTCGAATTCGTCGAACAGCTTGCGCGGGTTCTTGCCCAGGGTGTTGACCAGCACGTTCAGGCGGCCGCGGTGGGCCATGCCGATCACCACGTCCTTGACGCCATCCTTGCCGGCGCTGCGGATGATGGTGTCCATCATCGGGATCAGCGAGTCGCCGCCTTCCAGCGAGAAGCGCTTCTGGCCGACGTACTTGGTGTGCAGGTAGCGCTCCAGGCCTTCGGCCGCGGTCAGGCGCTCCAGGGTGCGGCGCTGGGTGTCAGCGTCCAGCTGGTAGTTGCCACCGGCCGCTTCCAACTTCTTGTAGATCCACTGGCGTTGCTCGACCTCGGAGATGTGCATGAACTCCGCACCGATCGAGCCGGTGTAGGTCGCCTTCAGGCGTGCGAGCAGGTCGCGCAGCTTCATGCGCGGCTGGCCGCCGACGCCGCCGGTGCTGAACTCGCTGTTGAGATCGGCATCGGACAGGCTGTGGAACGGCAGGCCCAGGTCCGGGGTGTTCACCGGCGCGGCCAGGCCCAGCGGATCGAGGCGGGCGTCCAGGTGGCCGCGCGAGCGGTAGGCGGTGATCAGACGACCGACATTGCGCTCGCGCTCGTCGCCCGCACCGGTGCCGGTGCCAGCTTTCAGCGCATCCTTGGCCGCGTCCGCGATGTGGGAGATGACGGCCGAGTGCGGAATGTCACCTGCTTCGCGGCCCTTGAAGCCGTCGAAGTAGGTTTTCCATTTGGGATCGACACTATCCGGGGAGACCAGGTACTGCTCGTACAGGTCCTCGACATAGGAGGCGTTGCCGCCGGCGAGTTGCGAAGATTGCGCAAACTGCTTCAGTTGATTGTCCACGATGGAGGGTGTTGATTCGCTTTGTGGGGTATGGCTTCAGAAGGACCCGGCAGGAAGATGAATAGCCCTGCGCGGGCGCGTTCAAACAGCCAAATTGTACCCCCAACGGGACACGAAGGGGCACCACTGCGGGCATCCCACGTCCGCCGGTGCCGGTTCCAGACAGGTTGGGTCAGCGGCGCCGGCTCAGATGCCGAGCGCGCGCAGTTCGCTGCAATCGCGCGAACGGTCCCAGACGCGCTGCAATTGCTGCCCGAACGGCTGCGAACGTGCCGGCAGCGCGATACCGGCCTCGCCGTCGAGGCGATGGCCGATCAGACGAAAGTAGAAGTCGCCCGCATCGTTGAGCAGGCAGGAAGAGGCCAGCGCGCGGTCGACCGGGTCGCTGACCTCGCGGAACTGGATCACGCTTGGCAAGCGCTGGGCCAGCGCCAGCAGCGGTGCCCCGGCAGAGGCGATCGCAGCGGCATCGTGCACGATCACCCGCAGCTGCTTGTCGTGGCGGGCGGTGACGAAGCGGCGCAGGGCGGCCTGCACCGGCGCCGCGTCGAGCAGTCCCGGGTCCAGCTGGCGGCTGTGCAGCCACAGCTGGCGGCGGGCGCGGTGGACGATGGCCGTGGTGATGGCCACCGCCTCGGCGCGGCGGACGATCGCGCTGGTCGCGCCCAGCCGGCGGCGCATCTGCTGGTGGCCGATGCCGGCCTCCTCGAACACCTCGCCTTCCGGCAGGAAGCCCTGGCGGGCATAGAAATCGCGGGCGGGCAGTTGGGCGTGCAGGTGCAGCTCGGCCAGGCCGAGCCTGCGCCCGGCCTCGACCAGTGCCTCCAGCAGGGCCTCACCGACCCCGTGGCTGCGATGGCTGGCCAACACCGCCATGCGGCCGATGCGGCCGTCCGGGGCCAGCCGACCGGTGCCGACCGGCTGGTTGTCACTGTCCAGCGCCAGCACATGGGCGCTGAGCGGGTCCAGCGCATCGCGTTCCAGTTCCGCGGCGATGCCCTGTTCCTGCACGAACACGCGTTGGCGCACGTCGTGGATGGCAACGTGGGCGTCGGCGTGGCTGACCTGCTGGACCCGGATCATGGTGAGGGCTCAGGCCCGGCCAGTGCTGTCGTCTTCGTCGTCGTCCTCGAAGTTGACGATGACCTCGATACCGTCGTCGTGCACGGTCACGGAGTGGACATCGTCGGACACCGCGTCGGCGTCGATCGCGTCGACGCGGTCACGGCCTTCGACCACTTCGCCGAGGACCACGGCGTCTTCGCCGTCGTCCTCCTCTTCAGCGTCGTACACCTCGTTCGGATCGATCAGCTGGAACACGCCACCGGCCAGCAGCTGCTGGAGCACGGCACGGCCCTTGTCGGACAGGCCGCGATAGGCGGCGGCGTCGAGCTGCTCGGCGCCGGCCAGGCGCTGCGCGTCCTTCACCGGCAGCGCGAAGTCCTGACCACTGACGTACAGGCTGGCGCCGCGCTTGGCCCGGCGCCAGGCCAGGCGTGCCCACGGATGACGCTGCAGCAGCAGGCCCGAGGCCAGCGCCTGGACCACTTCCTCCGGTGCCGGTGCGGCCTGGTGGGCCATCACTTCGCCGGCGGCGCGGTAGGTGGTGATGAAGCGACCGAACCAGTCACCCAGCTTGTCCGGATCGTTCATGCGGATGGCGTTGAGCGCGGTGATCACCCGCGCCATCGCCACCGTGTCGATTTCGTTCGGGTCGGCCGGCACCTTGAGGTCGGCATCCTGGTAGCGGATGTTCTCGTCGGCATCGGCGATCAGGGTGTCCAGGTAGTCGCTGATCAGTTCGGCCGACGATGGCGCGCGCATGCCGAAGGAGAAGGTCAGGCAGGGGTCTTCGGCGACGCCGTGGTGCGGCACGTTCGGCGGCAGGTAGAGCATGTCGCCCGGCGCCAGCACCCAGTCGTGGGTCGGCTTGAACACCTTCAGCAGCTTCAGTTCCACGTCCGGGCGGAAGCCCAGCGGCGGCTGCTTGCCCTTGATCGATTCGCTGGCGTCGATCTGCCAGCGGCGGTGGCCGTGGGCCTGCAGCAGGAACACGTCGTACTGGTCGACATGGGCGCCGACCGAGCCGCCGGTAGCGGCGAAGCTGATCATCACATCATCCATGCGCCAGCGCGGCAGGAAGCTGAAGTGCTCGATCAGGGCGCGCACATCCGGGTCCCACTTGTCCACGTCCTGCACCAGCAGGGTCCAGTCGTGGTCGGGCAGGGCGGGGAACACGTCTTCCTGGAACGGGCCGGTGCGCACGCGCCAGCCGTCCCGGGTCTTGTCGTGCTCGATCAGGCGCGCCAGCACGCCTTCCTCGCAGGCCAGCCCGGCCAGGTCTTCCGGCTGCACCGGGGTCTGGAAGTTGGGGAAGGCGTTGCGGATCAGCAGCGGGCGTTTCTGCCAGAAGTCGCGCAGGAAGGTGGCCGGCGCCATGCCCAGCGGCTGGCCGGGGCGGGCGGTGACTTCGATGAGGGGGGCGGAGGACTTGCGGGCGGCCATGGGGGGGAATCCTTGCAGCGGAAAGCGGGAGGGGCGGCGTGGCGGGCCGCCAAGGTCTCCATTGTCCGCCGTTCGTGGGGATTGCGCACGTGCGGTGGTTTGTCGCGGGGTGTCCGGCCAACGGCGGAGCCCCTCGTGGCGACATCTTGGTAGGGTCGACTGTTAGTCGACCGGCTTCATGGGCTTGGCCGGGCGGGTGGGCTGCGCGGGGGACGCTGCAAGTACGTCCCTGTAAGCTTGGCCGCCGCATCCATGCGGCGGCCAAGCTTACAGGGACGTAC